>JBDNAP010000356.1:0-2856 GCA_039768325.1 Thiogranum sp. | reverse complement strand
TCAAACGATACCGACGCCTCCGCGGGCCATTTAGTCAGGTTACCGGTAAGTGGCCGGTCTTCCGCTGTGACCAGCAGATAGAAGCGTCCTTCATCGAGTGCATTTTGTTCCGCGCGGGCGCTGACCGCCTCGATCAACCGCCCGGAGCCACCGCTGTGGAATGCCTGTGCCAGCGAGGATAATTCCTGTTCGATATCCGCTTCCAGCTGTGCATCGACATACCGGTTACTGGACCAGAATAATGCGGCGAGCATTACAACACCCACTGCGAGCGTGTACCAGAAGGTATATTGCAGCGCCAGCCGCAGCGCCGATGTCCGCAGTAAGCTAGGGAGTTTCACTGAGCTTGTACCCCGCACCACGTACGGTATGCAGCAAGGGCCGGCCAAAACCCTTGTCGATCTTGTTGCGCAATCTGCTGATATGAACGTCGATCACATTGGTTTGAGGATCGAAGCTGTAGTCCCAGACCTGTTCCAGCAACATGGTGCGCGTGACCACGTGTCCCTGGTGACGCAGGAAGAATTCCAGCAGGCGGTATTCACGCGGCTGCAGGTGAACCCGTTTTCCGGCCCGGGTCACCCGGTGGGTCTGCAGGTCCAGCACCAGGTCAGCCGTTTCAAGCCGTGTTTTTTCCACCTGTGGATGGGCACGGCGCACCAGCGCCTCAAGCCGCGCCAGCAATTCGGAAAAAGCATAAGGCTTGACCACGTAGTCATCACCACCCGCCTTCAAGCCGGCCACTCGATCATCCACCTCGCCCAGCGCCGACAACACCAGCGCCGGCGTTGCATCGCCGCCGGCACGTAACATGGCAATAATGGACAGCCCGTCCCGTCCCGGCAGCATCCGGTCTACCACCAGAACGTCATAGCGCGAAGTGAGCGCCATGTGCAGACCGTCGTAGCCGTTATCCGCGTGGTCGACGTTGTAGCCGCTTTCAACAAGCCCCTTGCTCAGACAGGCGGCGGCATCACCATCATCTTCGATTAAAAGGATATGCATGGTTGTCATTCTATGCCTGTTACCGACGGGTAACATTACAACACGGTAATGTCCCGGTAACACCGGTACTAGCACACTTTCCCTTCGGGGACCATCGCGACACATTACCATTTGTTAAGGTTGCGGAAAGGTCAGCGCAATTCCGCAACGCTAGAGTTGTGCCTGCAATAGCTTGTACGCAACACCGGTTACAGGTGATTCCGACAGAGTCCTGATACACCCGCTTGAGTCACTTCAGATTTATAAGCGACACCGATATACTCCGGGTCAGGTACCTTAATCGACAGCATTAATGTACAGAAATCCTCGCGACGAGCCTTTCGCCACGATTACCTTTCAGGCCACCCTGCACTTTGTACTCTTGATGCTGCCGGCAGCTTTTATCCTAAGCCATTCAACTGAACTGTCGGCCACGGAACCAGCAGAAACCGCTCGCCAGGATGCACCGGTCGAAAAAGCCCTGAATGAATCACCATCGATCCGCGTCTACCGGACTCGTGAAGAAAAACGCGAAGCGGGCCTGCAACGCCGGATCACACCCTGGTTGACCGTCTCCGGGCTGGCGGAAGGCGAGTTTTTATATGAAGACTTCGACACCAAGGAGGGGAAAGCCGATGACAGCGGTCGAGACGAATCAGCGAGTCTGCAACTTGGACTTAATGTCTCACCCTTCGAATTTGCCAATGTGGAAGTCATTCTCGAGTACGACACTGACAAGGATAAGGTGGAAGCGGACGAAGCGTTTTTGTCTCTCGAACAGGATCCGTGGGAACTGGCGCTGGGCTTGCAATACACCCCTTTCGGGGTTTACCTCAGCAACTTTGTCAGCGGGCCCCTGCTGGAGTTTGGTGAAACCCAGGCCGACGAAGTTGCCACCCTCGCCTACGGCCCCAGCGATGAACTGGATATATTACTGACCGCCTACCGTGGCCGGGCCCGCAAACAGGGGAAAAATTCCGGAGAATTGAACTGGAGCCTCGCCAGCGAATTCTGGCTCAACGATGACTGGTCCTTTGGTCTGAGTTATCAATCCGACCTGGCCGACGCCGACAGTCGTCTCCTCGAGGACAACAACGATCGCTTATGCCAGCCTTACCCTCGAGTACCTGCACGGTGAGTTCGAGGACGAACTCGCTACAACGGAAAATGACGACCCCTACGACAATGTCGACCGTGTGGGTGCAATTTTGTCCATCGCTTTCTGAAAACTCAGCCACTCAACAGCGGGTAACAGATCGTCTGCGGTCAGAATCGTTTTTATGGCCAGGCACAAGCCTGGAACAGCTTTGACGCGCAACAGATAAAAGTTTAATAATCCAGCTGTTTTGCCGAAAACCCGGCAGTCGGGAGTAGCGAAAGGGCAAAGGGATGGCAACTCACGTTTGGCTTTGGACGCTGACTGGCGCCGTTCTCGGCACCCTTCTGCAAGGGCCGTTTGGCCTGGTGATTGGCGGTATTGCCGGATTTCTGCTGGGACGCGCTCGCCTGCTGGACGATCGACTCACGGCGCTGCAGAAACAGCTGGATGTCACCAGCACTGAGTTAAGCACCCGCATCTCCGACCTGGAAGCGCACCTGCAGAAGTCGCCGGGCTCTGAGTCCGAGCACTTCGCGAGCCGCGACATCCATCCCGAAGCCATGACATCCACAGCCGCCGACGAGGCCGTCCCGCCAGCGGACAGCAGCATCCAGGAACAGCCGGAACCGGTTCAGGCCGAGGCCGAAGACACCGAAACCGAATGGCGTTCACCACCACCGTCCGCCACGAAGGAGAGCGGCCCGGAGATCGGGCAACGCATCCTGGCCTGGTTCACCCGCTGCAATCCCGTGGATCGCATCGGCATCGTCATC
>JBDNAP010000355.1:0-5170 GCA_039768325.1 Thiogranum sp. | reverse complement strand
TGGACATGGGCAAGATTCTTGGAAAACAAATCATTGCTGAGGTCGTTGAAAACCAGGCGACACTGAATATGCTGAAAGACATCGGTGTGGATTTTGTGCAGGGATACTTTATTGGCCGACTTGTCCCCCTGGAGGACTGCCTGTATCAATTGGGTTGCAAGGAGCAGCACTTAGAAGTACAGAGTTAGAAAAGCGGCTTTTTCCAGGCGTCCATGGATACTAGGCAGCTGAGCGCCTCACCCGGTGTTCCGCATTGGGCTTGATGCGAAATATCTTCATGATCGCCGGTTAATCGGTTCTGAAATGATTGCACATCACATGTTCGAGCAGGCGGATTATGGTCGCCTGGCGCTGCTTTCATTGCCCAGCGGTTTCGCATGACAAAGGGAGACGTGGGCAGGGCATGCTGAAGATGCCGCCGCACCTACTTGATAATAAAGCGAAGGTTTACGAGTTCGCGGAAATCCATCAGGCACTTGTGCTTGGCCTTGTCGATGCACACCTTGCGCTCGAACTCGTAGAGGGCCCGCAACACCCTGCGGCGGCTGACAACGCCCACCAGCTGTTTCTTCTTCACCACGGGAAGGTGGCGATACGGGTGCTGGGTAAAGATGGTCGCCATGGAGAACACATCCATCTCCGGGTTAGCGCACAGCGGCAGGCGCATCATTGACTGCACGTTAACGTCGGGGTTGCCATAGTAGATCTCGTTCGAGAAATACTCCAGGCAGTCCTTCTCGGTGATGTACCCGAGCAGTTTCTTCCCGCCATCCCGATCTTCGATAACCGGGGCAGCGGGTATGTCGTGCGTAATAAGCAGGGAAATCACATCGTCCAGGCTCGCATCCGGAGTGACGGTGACAACCTCAGTGACCATGATGTCCTTGACTATGGGTGTCTCCAGCTTCTCAGTCATCGTTTGTATCCTCGCGTCGGGCAGGTGTTTGTGGGCCCGCTGTAACCGTCTGTAAAAAAGTTGCCCCTGGCGTTTTTCAGCAAGGTAAGACGAAAAGTGCAGTTTTCGCTTCTCCTATCTGTCAAGCCTCTAGAGCGTCAGGCGGAGCGCCACCCGTCGTGTACGAATGGAATACGGGTAGTGCCGGTCTGTCGGTCCGCCGAAGAGTTCGGGTGGATTGACAGCCAGACTCATGTCCCCTTTCAGCAGAAAGTCGGCGACGGCGTTCGCGAGCCTTTTTACGTTCTTCTTGTGCGCTTCTGCGACAGGCCTGCCCTGCGTCGGTGCGATAAGCACATTACCCAGATCCAGGAAAGGTTCTATGCCTTCGGGATACTCACCACTTTTCAGGTCGGACTCGGGCACGGTGAACGCGGCACCCCGGATGCGTCCCTCCTTGAGTGCTGCTAATAAGGCTTCCTGGTGAAAATCCGTGTCTCTCGCCGTGTTAATGATAAAGGGCTTCCTGCTGGACTGGAAGACCTGGTCGATGAGAAAGGCCTGCTCTTCACCACTGGTGTGAATACTGATAATGTCGGCACGTTTCACAACTTCCTCGATCTGGCAGTATTCGATGACGGGACGCAGCAGGGGATCCGGTAGATGGAACTCCTCGTAGACCGCGCGCGGGTGATTGTCGAAGCCGAGCACCTGCGCGCAGTGCGGCAAGATCATCAGGGCAAGGGCCTGGGCCACGCGCCCACAGCCAATCAACCCAACGGTCTTGTCCGCCAGTTCGAAACCGCTGTACCCCTTGGGCGGCGGCGCGGCAGGGTCCGGGACTACAGTCGCCTTTTTACCCTTGTGCTGCTGGAACGAATCGCTCAGGAGAAACACCATCAGGCGCTTGCTAAGGTTTGCCGCCTCGAAGGTATTGCCGTACTCAGTGATTTTAATAAGGATACCGCAGGCCGTGGCCTCCATGAGGTTCACGTTGCTCGGCGAGTCGCCAAGCACGCCTATGATTTTGAGGGACTTGGGCGCCGTCTCCATCACCTCCAGGGGAATGCGCACCCTCTCCCGCACCATGAGTGCATTGTAAGGCTTGGCCTGCAGCAAGCTGGGCAAATTATCTGTCTTCAGTCGAACCGCGTCGACCTTGATACCGACGTCATTGAGCAACGGTCGAGCATGGTGTTCGAGCTTTTCGTCCAACAGTACGCGATACTTGCTCATTGTCCTATCACTGCGGTGGCTGTGGGTTCTGCGGTTTGGGCTACCAGAGCGCTTCCAGAGCCCTGAGCACATCCCGCCGACTGATCTGTCCCACCAGGCGGTTATCGCGAATCACGGGGTAGCGCCGGTAATCGTCCCTGAGGAACATCGCCGCCACGTCTGCGATATTGGCCTCGGCGTCCACGGTCTTGACCTGTCCGTGCATGTATTCCGCCACCGTTCCCGCCGACTCACCGTGGTAGCTCGCATGCAGAGCCACCCGCAGGCAGTCCTTTTCCGAGAGGACCCCAACCAGGTTGCCCTGTCTGTCCACCACCGGGGCGCCGGAGATACGCTTCTCGATGAGCTGATTGATGGCGGCGAGGATGTCGGTGTCCGGTTTAAAAGTGATCAGGGTGGCAGACATATAATCTCTGACTGTGACCGGCTTTGGCATGGCTGCTCCTAATCGCGTTGCTATTCGAATTCGCCTTTGGCGCCCTGTTTACGGCAGCGCCGTGCACAGGCACCGCAGCGCCCCCCGATACCGCCGCAGCTGCCCTGAATGGGCCGCCGGCCCAGAAGCACGCCCAGAGACAGGCCCAGAACTGCTATCAGCATGACGGCGAAACTGAGTAGCAGCACAATCATGCCCGCCGTCTCCCCACCAGCACCGGGTCAAGTAAGGTTGCCATCATCAGCGCCCCCCGACTCCGAAGTCATCGAGCAGAATGTTTTCCGGCTCCACGCCCAACTCTTCGAGCAGGTGGATGACCGCCGCATTCATCATCGGCGGACCGCAGATATAGTACTCGCAGTCCTCTGGTGCCGGGTGGTTCATCAGATAGTTGTCATGGATGGACTGGTGTATGAACCCGACGTACCCCTCCCAGTTATCCTCGGGCAGCGGGTCCGACAGGGTCACCGACCAGCGAAAGTTTTCATGCTCCGCCTGCAGGCGCTCGAATTCCTCTACATAGAACATCTCCCGCCGGCTGCGGGCTCCGTACCAGAAGCTCATAGGGCGTGTACTGTGCCGGCGCTTGAGTTGATCGAAGATGTGGGAGCGCATGGGTGCCATACCGGCCCCACCCCCGATGAAAACCATTTCCGCGTCAGTGTCCTTGGCGAAGAACTCGCCATAGGGACCGGAGACCGCGGCCGTGTCCCCCGGCTTGAGATTGAAAAGATAGGACGACATGATGCCGGGTGGCACCGACCGCCCGGCGCCGGCCGGAGGCGTGGCGATACGCACGTTGAGTATAACGATGTCATTCTCTTCCGGGTAGCTCGCCATGGAATAGGCGCGGGAGACGGGTTCCTCCGTGGTGGACTCGTAGCGCCACAGCCGGTAGCGGTCCCAGTCCGGTCGAAACTCCGCATCGATGTCGAAATCGGTGAATTTCAGGTGGTGCGAGGGGCACTCCACCTTGACATAGCCACCGGCCCGAAAATCGATGGTTTCGCCGGGTGGAAGTTCCAGCACCAGTTCCTTGATGAAGGTGGCGACGTTACGGTTGGAACGCACCCGACACTGCCAGCGCTGCACGCCAAAGACCTCGCGGGGCACCTGAACCTTGATGTCATGTCGCACCGTCACCTGGCAGGCAAGCCGGTCGCCTTCCGCCGCCTCCCGTTTGCTGATGTGGGCGCCTTCCGTGGGCAGTATGCTGCCACCGCCTCGCAGAACCTTGACGCGGCACTGACCGCAGGTGCCGCCACCACCGCAGGCAGTTGAGATGAACAGGCTGGCCTGATCCAGAGCCTCGTTGAGCTTGACACCCACGGACACGGGAAAGGTCTTCTCTTCGTTGACGACGAGGTTCACTTCACCCACGGAGACCAGCCAGCTGCGGGCGATGAGGATGATGACCACCAGCACCAGCACAATGGCGGTGAACATACCCACACCGAGCGCGATCTCCAGCATGACCGTTACCCCGCCCCCCTGGCCCGCGACCCGACCAGCGCTGCCTGTATTCGACCTTGCCTCACAGCGACATCCCCGAGAAGGCCATGAAGCCGAGGGACATCAGCCCCGTAGTAATGAAGGTGATGCCCAGTCCCTGCAAGCCGTCGGGCACATCGCTGTATTTGAGCTTTTCACGGATGCCCGCCAGGGCGGCGATGGCCAGCGCCCAGCCCAAGCCGCTGGCGAATCCGAACACCAGGCTCTGACTGAAATCGTACTCCCTTTCCACCATAAACAGAGAACCACCGAGGATGGCGCAATTGACGGTGATGAGGGGCAGAAAGATACCCAGGGCGTTGTAGAGCACGGGGAAGTAGCGGTCCAGAATCATCTCCAGGATCTGCACCATGGCGGCGATCACGCCGATGTAGCTGATGAGAACAAGAAAGCTGAGGTCCAGTTCTCCCAACCCGGCCCAGGCCAGTGCGCCGTCCTTGAGCAGGTTCTGAAAGATGAGGTTATTGACCGGGACGGTGATGGTTTGCACCACGACCACGGCCAGCCCCAGCCCGATGGCGGTTTCGATTTTCTTGGAAATGGCGAGGAAGGTGCACATGCCCAGGAAAAACGTCAGTGCAAGATTCTCGACGAAGGCAGCCCGAATGAACAGACCCAGATAGCTCTCCATCACAACACCTCGGTGCGATGCACCTGGCGGATACGGTACTCGGGTTTCTCCACCTGATCGGTCTTCCAGGAACGGATGGCCCAGATGATGAGTCCGATGATGAAAAAGGCGCTTGGCGCCAGCAGCATCATACCGTTCGGCTGGTACCAGCCCCCCTCGGCGACAGGCGTCAATACGGTATAGCCCAGGAGGTTACCGGTGCCGAAGAGTTCGCGCAGGGTACCCACCAGGACGAGGATCAGGCTGAAACCCAGACCGTTGCCCAGACCGTCCAGAAAGCTCAGGCCCACGCTGTTCTTGGACGCAAAGGCCTCGGCACGCCCGAGGACGATGCAGTTGGTGATGATGAGGCCCACGAATACCGAGAGTTGCTTGCTCATCTGGTAGGCAAAGGCCTTGAGTATCTGGTCCACCAGGATGACCAGTGACGCGATGATGACCATGTAGACGATGATGCGGA
>JBDNAP010000354.1:0-4224 GCA_039768325.1 Thiogranum sp. | reverse complement strand
GCACCGTTAAGCGACGCAGCTGCTCGTTCCTGAACAAAACGACACTCCCTTCGTTGATTTCGCTGATCCGATAACCACTGACCTCGTCCCCCAGATGAAACAGCTGTCCGTTAATATTGGCGAGAGAAGCGTCCCCGGCGGCAAGTGTTGCCCGCAAGGTCAATTCGTCCGTTAGAGCATCGCCGCCGGCCCCGGTTTTTGTCCTGCCCTCGAGCACTGGCCGTTTAAACGGGTTATGCTGTAAAAGCTCTGCAGCGGCAGGCTGCCCGCTGACAAGCAGCAGAACTGTCCCCATCAGTGCGTATCGGCCGGACATCCTCATCCCCTGATTTTCCTGTAAAACACCATGGTGAGCTTCATGCGCAACATATCGGCTTCTTTATCGGCACCGACAGGCGCAATGTCGTAGCGCTTCACCAGGATGAAGCCCAGCTTTTCGGCGAGTTCGCCCAGCCAGGCATATAAAGCCTGGTAGTCAGCGCGCACTTCAACCTCGAAGGCCATTTCTTCAAACCCCAGCACCCGCGTGGCGTGCCCCGGCTTGACACCGACCAGCTCGACATTCGCCCCCCAGGAAACACCCTGCAAGCGGCCGATCAAGTAGGATTCCATCTGGTTCAGCGGCACGTCCTCGACGTCGCCCTGCAACCTCTGCCGCAGCGCATCGACCTCCAGCCGCACACTGTCTATATCGCGCTTTAACTGGATCTCATCACCCAGCCTGTGTTCCAGCAGATGCCGGGACTCGGCACCCTGCCGATAGCTGAGGACCTGCGGTTTCAACACATACATCAGCAGTGCCGCCGCCAGCACCGCCCATACCAGCACCAGAATAAGACGCAGTGAACGGGGATCCAGTTGCTGCAAACCTGCCTGTATCATGCCCCTGCCCGATTACTGTTGACGACCACGGCCAGTTCGAAATCGACCACCGTTGCCTGCCTGTACTTGTGCTGACGGGTGTTGAGCACCCGTACGTCGGCAATCTGTGACTGATCCAGTAACCGCCTTACAAATTCCGACAATGCCGCGTGATCACTGGCCTGGCCCTTGATTTCCATATGCGTCTTGATCTGCCAGGCCGGCTGCGGGTCGCTACCTTGCCCTTGCGGGATGACAATAAAATAGCCGGTGTTGACAGTTTGCGGCTCACGTGGTGCCGCGGAGCCGGCGCGCAGGAAAGACCAGCTGGTAAACCATACGCTATCGCCGTCGAGCGCCCGATCAACCGCAATAAACATATCCTGCGCAACGGCTCCACCACGCAACCGTTCCAGTACAGCCAGCTTGTCAGCCATACCCCGATGCTCGCCTTGCAGGCGCTCCAGTACCAGTCGCTGCTGGCTGGTAATGGCTTTCTTTTTTTCCAGCGCCCGGATCGCCTTGCTGTCATTACTGATCGCGATTCCAAAGGCAGCGTAAACCAGCGCTGACAGCAGCAGCATACCGGCTGCCGAAAACGTGAATCGTTTTACAAGCCCGGATATTCTCAGGCGATCACGATAGTCCTGCGGGATTAAATCCATCTCACTCGTCACCGACCAGTCCGCGCATTGCCAGTCCGGTCGCCACCCCCACGCGCGGGTCCGGATCGTGATTCTTGCTGCCCTGCATACCGGCCATCGGGTTCAGGACACTGACAGGAATATCCAGCAGGCCATTCAGAATATCCGCTATACCGTTCCAGCAAGCCACTGCCCCGGTGAGGTAGACTTGCTGTACAGTCTTGCCACGGGTTTCCGAAGCGGTATAGATCAAGGCCTTGTTGATCTCCCCCACCAGTTCCATGAACACGGGTTTAAGCACCTCGAATACGGTCGTTGTGACTTCATCACTGACGGCCAGGTCCTGCAGTCCCGCTTCGCCGTCAGCGCGCAGACCGCGCGCATCCAACAGCTGATGGGCGGTTGACTCACTCATGTCCAGCTCCTGGCACAGACGCTCGACCAGACTGCGTTCGCCAAAATCGACTTCGCGATCGAAAATCAGACGCCGGCCGCTCAATACCGTCATGTAGGTCTGCGTCTGCCCCATGGTAATGACCATCAGGTTTTCCTCGGCGTAATTGTCCAGCGCCGCGGTGACCAGCCGGCGAATCGCAACCGGCCCGATCTCCAGCGCAAGTACGTTCATACCGGCCTTGCGCAGTAATTCGAGATACTCAAACACGTCCTCGCGTCGTGCCAGCGCAATCAGTGCAGAATGTTCCTGGCCCTCGCGCACATCGGTACGCACCGGCATATAGTCCAGCACATAGTCCGCCAGCTCACCCTCCACACGCTCGGACATACGCTGCACAATCACCTCGGCGTCGCTCTGGCCGGCGGGCACCGCGTAGCGCAGCAACAGCATCCTGACAACATTCGCCTGCAGGCAGGTCACGACATCGCGGCCCTTGAAGCCATAGGTTTTGCACAACTGCCTGAGCAAGCCTGCCAGCTGCCGCGGTGACGCCAGCAACTGCTCACGCCCGCCGGTATAGGGAATCGAGGCGCAGGCACCCAGGTACAAGCCATCCGGGCGTTTCAGCAACTGCACCATGCGTATACGGTACAGGCCGAATTCCAGACCAATCGGGCCATGTCTACTGGCGGCTGTACCTGCAGATATCCAGCCGCCTGCATTGTTCAATATAGCGGCCAGCATTAACCGTGCTCCACCACTGCACAGCTGCGGGAAACGACATTGGCAGCGGTGTCGTTGTTCTGTTTACGGGTCTTGGCCAGGTAGAGCGCCTTGTCTGCCTCCTTGTAAAGCATCTCAAGATTCGCTTCGCAACTGTCCGGCACCTCGATAACACCGATACTGAAGCATAATGGGCACGCTGCATCTGCCGCGGACGATGTCGCCAACAGACGTGCATCCGATGCCGCTGCGGTCAAACACGGCGTTGCGTCGGCTGTATCGAACAGCAGCGCAAATTCATCACCGCCGACGCGAAACACGTAATTCTGTTCGCCCAGACGCTTGCGCAAGGCCTGTACCAGCGACTTCAGGACCTCGTCTCCATAGCTGTGTCCAAACCCATCATTGACCAGTTTGAAGTCGTCCACATCGAGTAAGGCAAAGTTGACCTTGCGACCCTGTTCGCGGAAACGCCGCAGCAGACGCTTGAATTGCACATCCAGGAAGCGGCGGTTCCAGGCACCGGTGAGGCCATCCTCGTAAGACAGCCGTTCCATTTGCTGGTGGGCGTTCTCCAGGTCGAAACGCGCCTTGATGTCGTTTTTACGCAGCCCGACGTGACGCGCCACAATGGTGAGGGTCACCATGCCCGCCCCCAGCATCATGAACTGCAGGATCCACAGTGTCTTGACGTCGAAGCGTCCACCCACACTCAATGTCGACAGGGTGAAGACCAGGTAGATGAGCAGTACCACCGCCGAAGCCTCGCGCAAACCCCACGGCACCATGGGCACCACCATGAACAGCAGCACCACGCTGGACAACAGCGCCGCACTGAAGGACCCGGTCTGGTGGGCGAGCAGGACAAACGCACTGCCGCTCACCACCAGCAGAGTGATACTCAGCAGATAGAGCACTTCTGTCTGTTTGACGGTGCGCGACGACAGCGTAACGTGCAGCGCCAGCAGAGCCAGAACGCCACAGGTGTAAACATACATGGGACTGAAACCGAGTGACCGGTATAGAAAGGCAGCCCCCCCCAGCAGCAAAAGCGAAGCAATGCCCAGGGTCATCACCCCGCGCCGTACTTCGTTGGTCATGAAACCCTCGGCGTAACGATTCAGATCCTCCGCGGCAAAGCCGGTGATCGACCACAGCCCGGTGAGTTTACTGCCAAGTGCTGCAAACCTCGTCATTACCTGTAACCACCTAATTTCAAATTGAATTCTCTGGCGACTTTAGCGGCGGGAAAGAACAAAACTTTAAGTAATTATGGACTTAGCGATACCCCGCTGTGCTGAGCAACATCACTATCACGGGCTGCACTGGATCTGGATGTTGTCGAACATGACCGTGTCCGTGGCACCCATTGTCGGTGACGTGATGAGACGAACGCGTGTGGTTGCGGAGATGTAAGCACTGATATCCTGACTGAATGATTGGTATGCGCTGTCTGTTGCACTACCCTGGAACCGGGTCAACTCGGCCCACGGCCCGGCGGCACCGTTAGACGATATTTCCAGCTTCACATAGTCACTGGCACGGTCCAGGCCGGATCGCCGGTAATCAAAGCTCAGCGTTGCTGTCGTTGCGCCGCTT
>JBDNAP010000353.1:0-19977 GCA_039768325.1 Thiogranum sp. | reverse complement strand
GAATTCAATATGCGCGAGTGCGTGCAGCAAGGTCGCCCGGCCGAGCGTGCTGCCCAGGCGTCGACGCGGCAGATCACGCGGCGGCACCAGCCTGGGCCTCGGTGGCCGGCCCGGCGCCCCGATCGATTCGGGTTCAACTGTTGACGCCAGACTCAACTGCCCGGACTTCAGCGCCGCGACGGCAAGATCCGTCAACTCGCACTTGAGCACGGGATCTGCACAGTCGAGACATTGTCTGGCACAGACAAACAGATTCTTACTGGCGAGTTTTCCAGGGCCTGTTAACACGATGGAAAACTCCAGCGATGGCGGCCATTCTTTTGCAGGACAAGGCACTGCGTGCGCCGTGTACCTGCTGTACATAAGCGAGCGGTAACGCCGACCCGCTGAAAAATGGCCCCATCCCTTCGGGTTGCGCCCCAAAGTCGGCCAGCCGGCGTTACCCGTCGTTCATTGGGAGTCACTGAATGTCTCTCCTCGCGCCTCGCCTAAAGCGCCTACTGTTGATGCCTGGCCGTATCTGGGACAGCAACGCTGCCACTTGCATCGCGTTAGCAGGCCCTAACAGGCCTGGGCATAAAACTCTGCACCGTACCTCTACCAGCGCGGAGATAGAACAGCGCGTGGCTTTTTCGGGACCTTCGGCAGCATCCTCAGGTAAGTGTTCCTGCAGCCCTGCCTTCGCCCATCCCCTGGGTACAGCGTGTCGCGAAAAGGCCACGCGTCTATTCTGTATCCAGGTCAGCCCCTTTCCAGGCAATCACCAGATCGCGCACATTGGTGCCGGTGGGCCCGGTTGATATCAGATCCCCACTGGCCTCCAGGAAGCTTCCTGAATCCGCATGCCGCAATCGATCGACCGCATCGAATCCTGCAGCCAGCTCACCACGGCTTATTGTACTCCCATCCACCAGAGCGCCGGCATCCTCGGTTGGTCCGTCGCTGCCATCGGTCCCGAGCGCCAGCAAACAGACATCCTCCTCACCCGCCAGCCCCAGCGCCGCTGCCAATGCCAGATGCTGATTGCGCCCGCCGCGGCCAGGCTCATCGGGTAGCTGCACGGTAGTTTCCCCACCCCAGATATGGATACCCGCCGGCAGACTCCGGAGTTTGCCGGCCAGTGCACGGCCCGTCGCTTCGGCATCACCATCGAGCCCGCAATCATGCAGCGTTGCCTGCAGACCTTGCACTGCAGCCTGCCCGGCGACCGCTTGGCAGGCTACAGCCAGGTTAGCCAGAACCCGATGCTCGGGGATTGTCTCCTCCACAGGCGCCGGCGCGGGAACCGTTTTGAGGGCATCGTCCAACCAGTCCGGTAAGGTAACATCCTGCCGGGACTCGCCATCTCCGGGATAGAGCAGACCGGATCCGATGATGGCAGGACTATCGGCCGCGACGTCGGATAACAACCAGACCTTCGCCTGTCGCCCCCCTAAAAAGTGCAACAGATTACCGCCCTTGATGCGCGATATTTTCCGCCGTACCCGGTTGATCTGTCCAATACTCATACCGCTGCCCAGCAACCACTCATTGATACGCTGCAGTGCGGCAAGATCAACGCCCGGCACAGGTGCTTCGACAAGACTCGATGCGCCGCCGGAAATCAAAAACAGAAAGCGGGCATCCGCCCCCGCTTCATCCATCCATTCCAGCAGACGTAGGCCGGCCGCCAGGCTCTCCTGTGTCGGCAGAGGGTGCCCCGACTCTATCACTTCAACCCGCTGCAGATCCTTTGACCAGGGGGCGGCATGCCCCCTTTTGGTAATGACCAGCGTGTACCTGATCTGCCTGTCCAGTACCCGCTGCACACCAGCCGCCATGGCTGCCGCCGCTTTACCGATAGCCACCACATGCAGCGGTGACTCGAAACATTCATCGCCTGCCGCCTGCGAGGTCAACCGCTCACCACCCACAGCGTCTATTGCGCACTTTGCCAGCTCAAGCAAAATATATCTATATTTATCTATTTTTTTCATTTACTTATATTTTTTATTTAATGTTAATTATATATAACGGTCGGCTTGAGTTTTGACAGTGAGGTCCGCTTTGGGCATGCTCGGTACACTGCCCTCGGAGGCCGCCAGCATGACCGATCAGCAGCACATCCTCGAAGTCTACGAACCCTATGAATACGAGGGGCCAAATCCCCTGCCCCTTAAAGGCGTTGCGGTGCTGCCCGGACCGGCGCGCCATGACTACTATTTACTCCGCCTGGACACGCCGTTTGTTTTCGAACTGGAGAAGGTGGAATTGCTGCTGGTTTCACCCCGCTACAACGGCGATAAAATCAAGCAAACAGTATCCAGCGCCTGCACCGTGAATATTGCACGAGTGCCACCGGACATCGACCTGCAAAACAAAGGCAGCGTCAACTTCGAAGACATCCATCGCTGGGGGGTTGGTAAAATCAGCCCCTGCCCGCACAGCTAGCCGGGCCCCTTACTAGTCCCGCAATAAACGTATTTTTCCGCTGGCCTGAACGGTGACACGGCTGGTGCCCTGTTCCAGGGCGGGTGGACTCACGCTCGACCGACTCAACATGGACACCGCTTCAGCACGTACCGGTACCGGACGGTCCTGTCCAGCCGTGTGAATATCCACCTCCAGAAGCGTATAGTCCTGCGCACCCAGGGACTTGCGGATGATATCCGCACGCTGCCGATAAGCGGTCAGCGCCTCTTCGATCAGCGCATCCTCGATCCGGCGGCGCTTATCCGGTGATACGGAAAACTGCAGGGACTGCATCTGTAATCGGCTTTGCAGTGTCCCGACCAGTTCACTCATCTGGTCAACATCCTGCGACTCGAGCTGAAGTTCCTGACGCCCCCGCCAGCGTACAATTTTTTTGTCCTCATAGACCGGGTAGGTCTGATAAGCGCCGCTACGGGATTTCACCTTTGGATTCGCTCGCGCCCGTTCCAGCGCCCAGCTCATGGTACCGTTTATGGTATCGGCAAGTTTTGCCGGTTGCAGGGCCTCGGCAGTGACATTCAGGCTCGCGGTTACCAGGTCATTCTCGACATCGCGCCCAACCTCGACCCGAAAACTGACCTGGTCTTCGGGCTGCTCGCTGTCCGCAAGGGAAACCGCCGGCATCGCCAGTACCGCGCTGAAAAACAGAAATCCCGCCACCCATAATTTTCGCATCACCCTTACCTCTGCATGTGACTCTACTGAAAGAAAAACACCCCGGTCAGACACCAAGGGCAGGTATTTTTTTGTACCGGGCCCCTCAATCAATCTCGAATATTGTTGAATATAGTTTCATATATTGCTATTTTTTATATTAATTATTTACCTTTCTTACGTATTTTGTCATGACTGTCCACCTGGCATCAGCTTAAGTTCAGCACCCGATCCAGTCAGACTCGCTTCAGGTAGGTCGTTTTCGCGCCGGACAGTGGCGACACTGCAACGGGTGTTATGAGGCCAGCCCGGCGGCCAGGTCCGCGAGCAGATCATCGATACTTTCCAACCCGACCGCTACCCGAATCAGATCATCGGAGAGTCCCGCCTCGGCACGCTGCCCGGCTGTCAGGCGGCTGTGTGTTGTCGTCGCCGGATGGGTGATGGTTGTCTTGCTGTCACCCAGGTTGGCGGTGATGGAACAGATACGGGTAGAGTCAATCAGCCGCCATGCCGCCGCCCTGCCGCCCTTCACTTCAAACGAGACGATACCACCGAAACCGGACTGCTGCCTGGCAGCCAGCTGGTGCTGCGGATGGCATACCAGACCGGGATAATAGACGCGGCTGACCGCCGACTGTTCCTGAAGCCACTCCGCCAGGACCTGCGCTGAAGCACAGTGCGCCTGCATGCGTATCGACAGGGTCTCCAGACCTTTCAGAAAGACCCATGCATTAAATGGGCTCATGGACGGCCCGCAGGTGCGCAGAAAACCGTACACGCTCTCACCGACAACAGCTTCGCTGCCCACCACGGCACCTCCCACACAACGACCTTGCCCATCGAGGTACTTGGTCGCCGAGTGGATCACAATATCGGCACCCAGTGCCAGGGGCTGTTGCAATGCCGGTGTGCAGAAACAGTTATCGACCACAAGCAGGCAATCGTTGGCGTGTGCCAGATCAGCAAGCGCAGCGATATCGGCAAGCTCGGTTAATGGATTAGATGGCGTTTCCAGGAACAGCAGACGGGTTTCCGGCCGGATTGCCCGGGCCCAGGCGTCGAGATCATGCTGTGCAACAAAATGGGTTTCGACACCGAATTTGTGCAGATAGTTGGTGAACAAGAGCGTAGTACTGCCGAAGATACTGTGTGAGGAAACAATCTGGTCACCGGCTTTTAACAGGCCTGCACAGGTTGCATAAATGGCCGACATCCCGGATGCCGTCGCCACACAACGCTCTCCGCCTTCCAGCGCTGCAAGGCGTTCCTCGAAGCAACGCACCGTGGGATTGGTAAAGCGGGAATAGATATTTCCCGGCTGCTCGCCGGAAAACCGCGCAGCTGCGGCCGCGGCACTTTCAAAAACATAGCTGGAAGTCGGGAATATCGCTTCGGCGTGTTCGGATTCCGCTGTTCGATGCTGGCCGGCACGAACCGCAAGTGTCTCGAATCCGAGTGATTGATCTTCTGTCTCGGACATCGCTCTCTCCTCTTACTCCCACATCGCTTAACATTAACCACAAAGGACACGAAGGTATGACAGCCCCTGCGACCTTCCTGCCCCTTTGTGGTGAGAGAACAGGTCGAGAACTCGCCTTTACGACAAACACAGAAATACCCGCCTTCGGCTCACAACGACAGCAGGCGCTGTCTCTTTAGCCGCCACTATTCGCTGCCTTTCATTCTGCAGACTATTCTGCTATAGCGCAATAATCAGGGTTTGAGCCTGTACTGATCTTCACCGCGTTGTCCCATCGCTATTGCCTGCACAAGCTTTGGTCTGCTCTCCCATGAGCAGCTGAGCCAGACTCGACGTCCAACCTCTCATGAGCGCCGGATTACGGACAAAGTCATGATGCTTACCTTCGAACCATTCGATCGTCAGTTCGCCCTCGGTGATTCCCTCCCAAAGCTGTCTGTCTTGTGGGGCATTGCTCGCCAAAAAAATGGCCACAGATCCGTCGTAGGGTTTGAATTGGTACCGGCCCCATGCGTCGGCATAGACAGAGCCCACATAATGGTTTATCAAGGGCGTCGGCACCTGCAGGCCACATCTGCGATACAACATGGCCATAACAGTCGCACCCGGTCGGATAAGGCGTTTGCGAATGAGTACACGTAAGCGATTCAGGATATGGTGTTTGGCCGCCTGTCTTGCTTTAACAACTATGTATCGCAACTTCTCAACTATCGACCGCCCCGAAATCCGGGCCAGGTGTCGAGCAACGTTACGAGAGCTAATGAGGGGCGGACCTGGTCTGGAGCTGGATACCGCCCGCCCCGGAGGATCGAGCAGAAACAACAGCTCGACCGTCTCCCCGGCGAGCTGCAGTCGGTACGCCATCTCGAATGCTATCGGCGCCCCCATCGAATAACCACCGAGGAAATAAGGACCGACGGGCTGCAGCGATCGCAGCTCGACAAGATTCTCCTCCGCCAGACGTTCAACGGTCGCGTTGCGCTCAAGATCTCCCTGTTCCCAATGTACGGTCGCCGTCAGAGCGTAAACCGGCCGATCCAGATCCAAATGGGAACGCAGCACCGAGACCATCTCGCTCACGGCGTGAACTATAATTAATGGTTGGCGAGCATCGTCCGCAATGACTGGGAACGAACCCTTACCATTGCTCTGGTCTGCGGATTCACGCAACAATGGTGTCACTTCAGCGACATCAGTTGGCGGATTCGCCTGCCTGCCCTCTCCCGCCGCAGTCCTGATTCGCTCATCCAGCTGCGCGATAGTCGGGAAGTTGAACAGGTCATTCGGCGATAACGAAAAGCCCTGCTGATTCACTTTCGAAACGACGTGGATGCTCAGGATGGAATCACCGCCCAGTTCGAAGAAATTGTCATGCACGCTGACTGAATCCATCTGCAGCACGTCACACCAGATATCCGCCAACAGCTGCTCGGTCGCATTGCGGGGTTCCACCCATGATTCGGCGGTGCTGTCCACCTCGCCCGGCAGCTCACCCAACGCGGCCACATCCACCTTGCCATTCGGCAACAATGGCATCGAGTCCAGTACCCGGAAAGACGCGGGAATCATGTACTCCGGCAGCAGTCGGCTCAGGTAAGCCCGGAGCTCGTCTGATTCGACTTCGAGTCTGTCGAGTGCAGACGGCTCCGCGGTCAGAAAAGCGGTCAGTCTCGCACCATTGACATGTCCGGCGGCCACCCCCGGACCAGGACTTTCCCGCAGACGCTTGACAAGCAGCGCTCGTTTCGCCGGCGAGAGTGCCCGCACGCGTTGTTCGATCCCGCTGCATGGCATTATGACTTCACCACCTTTATTTGACCGCCTGCACAACGACCATTTCATTCATCCAGTGTGCGTCCTGTGTATCCTCGGGAATCTTCAGGTCTTCAACCTGACTGAGTGTGAAGGACCTGAAGTATTCGAAAAGCAAACGTTGATGAGCCCGGCTGAACGAGTCCGCTTCATTGCTTAAATAAGAAAACCTGCCTCCCTTGCGGAGATGGCTGGCAGCCGCCGGGAAAAAGTGAGCCGCAAAGGTGACGCTCTGGGCGACTTGTTCGGCGAAGTCCTGTTCGTTCAATGGATAGGTATGAAAAAAAATGCCGTCGTATAGCGCAAATTGTTCCATCACTTCCTGCCACCGACCCTCGATCAAACGGATATCCTTACCCGGGAAAGCCGCTTTCCACGCGTCGAACCCGGCGGTAATGTGCGCATTGCACTCAACAATGGTATGTGAGCGTACGCCGCATTCCTGGATGAGAGAGGAGGCAACACCTCGCCCGAAGCCGATCTCCAGGACATCGCCGTGAGTGTCTGTTATGGCTTGTGCCATGGCCCGCATCACCGGGATCTGCCAGTCCTCCATGATTTCCTGCCCGGCGAGCGGGGTCTGGCTGCGGTCCTGCAGGGATAGAGGTTCGCCACCGCGAATGAAGTGGCCGGCACGCGCATCCAATGCCGTCAGTTCATCTGCCGCTTCCTTGATGACACGATTAAGTATCCAGTTGCGCTGGTCCTCACGCGGTGTGCGCAGGAAGCCATCGTTCTTCAATTGAATCACGATCTCGAAATTACGTTGTCTTCTGATACGTCGCGTCATGGGCGCAAGCTGCCTGTTTAATAGCCCCGGGAAAGGACATTGTCAGCCGCGATCATCCGCACTGCTTCCTCATCGGACAGCGCCTCGATCTCGGCCAAGGCCTGTTCCGCCACCGAAGCACCCACAGCCAGCAGCTCACCCGCCAATCGCTCCGGCGACTCATTCTCTATCATCGAGCCTTCAATCACGCCTGTTGCCTGGCCGGCCAGCAGCACAACCGCCTCGTGAATACCCGGGTGCTGAAGCAAAGCAGACTCGATCTCAGCCGGTTCGATGCGGTAACCGCGCAGCTTCATCTGCCGGTCCACACGACCGAGAAACTCGATATTGCCATCGGGCAGGTAACGAGCGAGATCGCCGCTTCTGTAGAGGCGCTCCTCGACGCCACCCGGCATGACCATCAAGAATTTCCTCGCCGTGGCTTCCGGCTTGTTCCAGTAACCGCGGGCGACGCCTTCGCCACCCACATATATCTCACCGGGAATCCCCGGGGGTACCGGCCGCTGCCCCCTGTCCAGTATAAAAAGACGTGCGTTGGCGACAGGCTGCCCGATCGGAACAGGCGCATCCGGATCATGCGCCGTGGTGTCATACACACTGCACCAGACCGTCGCCTCAGTGGGTCCGTATTCGTTGTACAGGGTCACGCCGGGCAGGCGCTCCCTTTGCAGCTGCACCAGTCGGCCGGCAACGACCTCTCCGGCGACCACGACGGTGCGCAGACTTTTCAGCAGATCCGCCGCAGCGTGCTCCAGCAACAGTCCGTACAAGGACGGCAGGCACAGGGTATGCGTTACACCCTTGTTGGAAATACACTCTGCCAGGCGTCCGATATCCTGCTCGATGCGGTGTTCAGAAACGACCAGCTCTCCACCGCTCGTCAGCGTCCAGAAGATTCCCGCTACCGAGCTATCAAAAGCCACTGACGACAGCAGCAGGAATACAGAAGGTCGATCTTGATAATAGCTGTGTCGGGCCAGTGTTGAACTGAGCAGATTCCGATGATTGACCACGACGCCTTTCGGCTCCCCAGTAGAACCCGATGTATAGATCAGGTAGGCGGGCTGCCCGGCTTCAATGGCAGGCAACACGGGGCTCTCGCCGTCATCGCCTGGCGGGGGCGGCGCCTCATCCAGCAACACCGGCCTGACGGCAAACGCGGACAGATCAGGCGCCAGATCCCTGCTGGTCAGCACCAGTACAGCGCCCGAATCGTGCAGCATATATTCGAGTCGAGCGCCGGGGTAGTTGGGATCGAGGGGCACATAAACGCCACCGGCCTTCAAGATCGCCAGGATCCCGGTGATAAGGTCCATGCCTCTTTGCAGGCAGATTGCGACGCGATCGCCTGCTTTGACCCCGCTGCCGATCAGGTACCTGGCCAGCTGATCCGAGGCGATACCCAGTTGAGAGTAGGACATTCGCTGATCAGCGTAGACCAGCGCCGCCGACTCCGGCACCTGTGCGACCCGCTCCGAGATCAGATCCAGAACGCTGATGCCGCGCGGCAACTCCTCGGCAGTATCGTTCCAGGTCACAAGCAGTGTCTGTTCCGCCTCATCGGATAGCATCGGCAATTCACCAACCAGCCGATCCCGATAAGCGGGCATCGCTGACAACAGGGTTTGGAGATGATCAAGCATGCCCCTCACCGTCTCAGCCGAATAGACCGAAGGATCGTAGACGATCATCAGCTGCAACTCCTCGTCCGGGACCACGATAAATGCCAACGGGTAGTTGCTCTGATCCAGGATTTCACGTTCGACGAGTTTCAGTCCGGGGGATTCGTTCCCTGAAGTTTCATCTCGCGGGTAATTCACCAGCACCAGGATGGCGTCGAAAAGCGATTCCCCCCGCGGCATATCACTCCATTCCTGGATTCGTACCAGGGGTGTGTGTTCGTACTGACGGACCTGCAACAGGTTTTCCTGAAGGGAAGCAAGCCAGTCGCCAAGCACCTGTTTGTCATCCACGCGAACCCGTACCGGGAGGGTATTGATAAAAAGACCGACAGACTGCTCTATGCCCGGTAGACTCGCCGGTCGACCGGCGACTGTCATTCCGAATACCAGATCACTGTCATCACTGTAACGTTGCAGCAAGACCGACCACGCCCCGTGCAGCAGTGTATTCAGCGTCACGCGCCGCTCCCTGGCCAACTGCAGCAGAGAGGCGGAAGTGGCGCTCGAGAGCCGGGTTTCCAGCACTTGATGGAAAGGTTTTTGACCAGGATGCCTGGCTACCGGCGGCGTCCGCAGTGACGTTCTGAAAACGAAGCCCTGGAGGTAAGCACGCCAGAAAGCGGCAGCCTCTTCAAGTTTGAGAGCATTCAACCAGGCGATGTAATCGCGGTACGCGGCGGCGACAGGCAGGCTACAGTCCCTGTGCTCGACCCGTGCCTGGTAGCATCGAAACACTTCGTCGAGGACGATCGCGACCGACCAGCCATCCACCAGGATATGGTGACAGGTCCAAATGAAATGGTGCTTTATACTGTCCAGGCGGACCAGAAACATACGCATCAGGGGCGCGTCGGCGAGGTCAAATCCGGTACGTCGATCCCTGAGCAGTAACTCTTCCAGCCTGTTGCTTCGCTCCTCTTCGTCGACGTCGCTCCAGTCGAGCACTTGCCAGACGGGAACCACCTGCTGCCTGACGACCTGCAGCGGCTCTTCCAGTCCATCCCACAGAAATGCCGTGCGCAGGGCCGGGTGACGCTGTAGCACCGCCTGCCAGGCAGCCTGAAACGTCTCCACAGCAAGCTCACCGGACAACAGGCAACGCATTTGCACGACGTAGACGCCGGAATGCGGGGCGCTGGCGGTGTGGAACAGCATGCCCGCCTGGGTCGATGACAAGGGATAGATGTCTTCTACGTTTTCCAGTTCCACGGATGTCAAGACCTTTTAAGCAAAGCCGCCAGTTTATCCAGTTCCTTTTTGTCCACACCCTTCATGCTGAGGTCGGTCGCTGAAGCGGTCTGTTTCCCGGCCCGCTGAGTGGAGCCGGGTGCTGTCCCGGCCGCTGTGTCCTGCTGCACAACAGCTGCCAGATCGGCGACAGTCTGGTGTTGAAAAAGCTCTTGAGTCGTCAAATGGAGACCGGCATCATTGGCCTTGGCGACGATCTGTATCGCCGCAATGGAATCACCGCCGAGGTCAAAGAAATTGTCGTCCACGCCGACACGCTTTACCCGCAGCACCGCACGCCAAAGCTCGGCAAGCTGTGCTTCAATGCCGGCGTTCGGCGCCCTGTAGACCTCTTCGACCACCGGGCGCCCCGGGCGCGGATCGGGCAATGCGTCATAATCGACCTTGCCGTTCGCCGTCAGTGGAATCGCCTCCAGCTGTACGAGGCTGGTCGGAATCATCGCCGCCGGCAGGCGCTCGGCCAGAAAGGCACGCAGAGCTGCACTCTTCTGCTTTTCATTGGCAGTGAAAAAAACCGTTAACCTGGCGTCACCCGATTCACCCAGATAGCCTTCCTCCTGGTAGCCTATTTCCTGCAGGATGTGATGCACCTTTTCGATGTCGATCCGGTCATTGAGTTCATCGAGGGCAGCATCCCGTTGTTTGTGACCAAGACGCACGTCCCAGCTGTACGGCAGGGCATAGTTGTGGAATCCCTCCTTCTGCCTGTGCACGTAGATCCCGGCATCGTTGATCAGGCAGTTGGTGGATCGTCCCGTGTCCGCTGGCCGGATCCAGGGTGCGTGCTCGGCCAGAAAGACATACATCTCATCCAGGGAAACATCGCAGTAGCGATAGAAATCCACGAACTGCAGTTGTTCGAACAGCTTGTCATCATTGAACATCTCGACGTTCAGCAGCCGTGAGACTGCATCATCGATCCGATGGTAGGCCTTGCGTGCCTCCAGCACGGTGCGATCTATCAGTTCAACGTCAAACCCGTTCTCACGGAACTGGACCGGTGACAGGCGGGTCTCAAAAAACTGCCCCCGGGATAGACCCGTACAGATCAGGGGTATACCCTCTTGCAGCGCTGTCTCAACTGCCAGCGTATAAAGCGTCTTGAAGCATCCCTGGCAAACATTGGAATGGCGCTCGAGACTGTCGACAAAGATCGCGTTCATGGCGGGTGTCTGCAAATACCGGTGATCGATACCGAGTGCATTCACAACCCGGCCGATATTGGCCTTGGCGCCATCTGAAACGAAACCGTTATCGAGGGTTACAGCCAGGACCCGTCGGGCGATCCCGGCTACCTGATACAGCGCGTAAGTACTGTCCTTGCCGCCGCTGAGCAACATAAGGCAATCATATTGGCCGGTCTGCCTGGCCTGCGCTTGTGCAAAGATTTCCCGCAGCGCCTCCATGGAGCTGAAGTAGGCCTGGGCTCTGTCGCGGTATGTCTCGAAATCGCGGCAGAGATTGCAGACACCGCTGGCGTCGATCCTCGCGCCCGGATTGTTAGACGCCAGACCGCATTGGCTGCAATAGCGAACCTCTTCCCCGCTATCGCGTCGTTCGATACGGCTGACTTTAAGCACGCAGGCGTCGATAGCCGGGTGCTCCAACAGGGAGCGCTGGATCTCCGCGGGTTCGATCCGTACACCACGGACCTTGATCTGCCCGTCATTGCGCCCCAGGTATTCGATGATTCCGTCGGCATTAAAACGAGCCAGATCACCGCTGCGATACATTCGTCCGCCAGGGACGAACGGATCCGGCAGGAACCGTTCGCTGGTCAACTCACTCCTGTTGAAGTAGCCACGGGCCAGGCGATTGCCACCGATATAAAGCTCCCCGGTCACGCCCTCCGGCACGGGGTTCCGGCCGGCATCGAGTATGTATATTCGCACCCCATCCGCCGGCACCCCGATCGGGACCGACGTAGCCCTGTCCACGTCGGCATCGAATCGGTGGACCATACAACCGACCACCCCCTCGGTGGGCCCGTATTCATTGAAGACCGCGATGCGTCCGCCACTGGCTTTGATAACCCTGCGCGCATCCATGGACTTCAGATCCTCTCCACCCAGGATCAGCGTCCTGATAGCTGAGTCCCGCAGATCGAGATCGGCCACCAGCCGGAGGTGCGCTGGCGTTAACTTGACCGTATCCACCCTGCCCTCTTCGAAAACCCGCAGCACCGCAAGATCGGTTGTCCCTGCGTCTTCCGGGTAGACTGCAATCGAGCCACCACAGATGAGTGGTACGAACATGGACGTCACCGTCAGATCGAAACCGAACGAGGAATAGAGGGCAAAAGCGGGTTGCTCCTGTGGCGCAAAGGTCTTGCGTGCCCACATGGCATAGGCGGCCAGCGCCTCGTGGTCAACGACCACGCCTTTCGGCATACCGGTCGAACCCGAAGTGTAAATGACATAGGCCGCAGTTGCGGGGCCGGGAACTGGCAGAGGGACATTGCGTTCGCCCGCATCGCCCCAGTCGGAGTCGAGATCAAGGGCCTGCGGCCCGCTTGCCGGTAAGCGGGCTCTAAGCCCCTTGCGCGTTAATACCAGGCGGGCACCGGTGTCCTCCAGGATGAAACCGATCCGTCTTGCCGGCAAGCGGGACTCCAGAGGGACATAAGCCGCACCGGCCTTCAGTACAGCGAGGACACCCAACACCATTTCGAGCGATCGTTCGATGAAGATGCCAACTAAATCACCTGCGCCAGCGCCGCGCTCGATAATAAGCCGCGCCAGGCGGTCGGAACGTTCATCGAGCTGCCGGTAGCTGACCTCTTCCTGCCCCAGAGAGAGTGCCGTCCGCCCGGGGGTCAACCTGCTCTGCTGCCGGAACAGGTCGATCAGCGTCTCAGCGGATGCAATCCGCTCCGCCGCGCGATTGAACTCGACGACAAGGTCTGCGCGTTCCGCATCACTGGTCAGATCCACTGCTCCGATGCGCCGATCAGGATCGGCCAGACAGGCGTCCAGCACTTGCAGGAAATGATGCCTTGCACGCTGACGAAGCCCGGCGGAAAAGGCGGTGCAGTTGAAATCAAAACAGGTCACCAGACTGCCGCTGTCCCCGAAATCGTGCACCTGAAGGCGCAGGTCGTGTTCCGGGTCGCCACTGCCGGTGTGGACCCATTCCGCTTGCATCGGGATACCGTTGAACGGTTCGAACGAAACATGAATGTAGTTCAATACGACGTTGAACAGACGTAGCCCTGCCGGGCTGCTGGTCCCCGGCAAGGCATGACGCAGATAGGCCTGGGTTTCACTCCCGACCTTTACAAGCAGGGAACGAAAAGTCTCCACCTCGTCCAGCTCGACCCGCAGCGGAAAGAGTTCTATGAACAGCCCGACGGTTTCCTTGAAAGCCAACGAGGAACGGTTGTGCGCCGGTGTTCCGATAAGCTGCGTTGTGCTGCCGCTGACCCGCCACAGATAGGCAAACAGGACCGTAGCAAACAGGTTGAACAGCGTCATATCCAGGCTCAGCGTGCGTATCCCCGGCGTCTCGGCCAGTTCCCGCAGGGCCTGCGAACGCTCACGGCCGAGCGGACACACCAGGCGTTCGCTGCGATTTTCACGCACCGTCGGGTCCTGTCCGTACAATCTCGCTCGCTGAGTCGGACGCGCTGCCAGCGTTTCCCAATAGGCTGTCGCATTGGTGTGAGCCGGTGTTCCGCGCAGACCGCGTTCATAGGCAAGATAATCCGCATACGCGGGTATTATTGTCTCATCACCCGCCAGGCCTCCCGCCCGAAGCCTGGCGTATAGCCCGGCAAGCTTTCGATAGACCACCGATGTCGACCAGGCGTCGGTCGTCAGGTGGTGCTGATTGAGATACCAGACGAAGCTTGCCGGTCCCGTTCTCAGTAATACCGAATCAAAACTGCGAACGCTCAGATCGAAACTTTGCCGGCTGCGTCGCAGAATCCATTGCTCCACGGCACCGGCAACATCTGCCCGATCGGAAAGATCGATCATTTCCGGCTGGTAATGCATTTGTGGCTGAACGTACTGCTGCGGCACGCCACTTTTTTCGACGAACAGGGTGCGCATCGCATCGCAGCGATCAAGCAGAGCCTGGAACGCTGACTGGAAGACTTCGACCTCGACATCGCCCTGCAGGTCGAAACGTAACGCCATGTTGTAGAGTGGCGCGCCGGGGTTTAGCTGCTGACCGGTCCAGATCAACCATTGGCTGCGGCTGAGATTCGACTGATCTTCATGGCTGGCAGGCGTCGATACGCTCGTTTCCGACCCGCCTTTGCCAGACGCAGCACCCGCCTCGTGCAAGTAGCCGCTCACGCGCTCACCCGCCTCTCGAGGTACGAGCTGATTGCCTCGATATTCGTGAAGTTTTCGATCGTGACATCTTCCGGTGGTATGTCGATCGAATACTGCTGTTCCAGGTGGTTAATAAGGCGCATGACACCGAGCGAATCGACCAGGCCAGTCAATAAAAGATCGTCTCCATCGTCAACGTTCTTACCGCTGAGCAGTTCGCCGATCACGTAAGCCTTAATCGCCGCTTTCAAAACCGCAGCCCCGATCTCTGTCGCTCCAGCGCCTGCCCCCGCAGTGCTCGTCGGTCGATCTTGCCGGAGGTGGTCCGCGGAAAAGAATCGAGCAACAGCACCGACTCCGGTACCGCATACCAGGGCAGGATCTGTGCACAGTGGTGGCGCAACGCATCCACGGTATCGTCCTGCCCCGGTTTCAGGATCACGGCCGCCTCGATACTGTCGGTGTCTTCACTGCCTGCCACCGCATAGGCCGCCGCCTCCTCCACCCGTTCATGGGTGGCCAGCACGGACTCGATCTCATCCAACTCGACACGGTAGCCGCGCGTCTTGATCTGTCGATCCTTGCGGCCAAGGAACATCAAATTGCCATCGTCGCTCTCCTGCACCAGGTCGCCGGTGCGGTAAAAAACATCGCTGACGCCGCCAGCGACCGGGCGTCTGTAGAAAGCGCGTTCGTTCAATTCCGGTTGATCCCAATAGCCGCGCATCATGGTGGGGGCACGAATAAGTAGTTCACCGGATTCCCCGCGGACCACCGGTTGATCCAACTCATTGACTACCAGGCCTTCCGCATTCGGCCAGACACGGCCAATAGGAACAGGCGCATCACTCCCAGGATCATCGTTCGGAATATGGTAGTGGGTACACTGATTCACCTCCGCCGGACCGTACACGTTGCTGAAACGGGCCTGGGGCCAAAGCCGTCTGAGGGCGTGCAGGTGCTTGGGTGGGAAAGGTTCGCCGCCGAACAGGATCCAGCGCAAGGCACTCAGGTCACGCTGCTCCAGCAATCCGCGCAACAGAAGCTGGATCAATGCGAACGGGACCGAATACCAGATAGTCAGCCGTTCATCCTCGATCAAGCTGGAGAGACTCGCGGGCAACTTGGTGTAGGCCTCCGGTATGATCACAGTGGCTGCCCCACACACCGGCCCTGAAAAGTAATCCAGGGTAGACATGTCGAAGTGCAGCGGCGAGTGGTTACTCAACCTGTCTTCATGGGTAATGCCATAGGTTTGCGCCGCCATGCGCGCATAGCTGAGTCCGCTCGCATGGGTATGCATAATGCCTTTGGGTATACCGGTGGAACCCGACGTATACATGATATACGCCAGATCCTGTTCCATTACCCCGGGATCCGGAGCCCTGTCCCCCGGGGCCGCCTCGAGACTGTCCCAACCCAGACTGCGGACAGCGGGGCGATCGACCCCGTCGAGTCCAATGATACATTCGAGTGATGTCCCGGCGTCGAGGAGATCCAGTACGCCCTGCTCCTTCTGCGCATGGGTAATCAGGCAACGAATCCCACAGTGCTGCATGGTCCTGCGCAAACGGGAAACCGGTGCACCCGGATCGAGAGGTACATAGGCCGCACCGGCTTTCATGATTCCGTAGACGGCCAGCGGTGATTCCATGGACTTGTGGAGAAAGACGCCAACCCGGTCACCACGTTTTATGCCCTCGCCGACCAGCGTCCACGCCAATCGGTTGGTCTGTTCCACCAGTTCGGCGTAAGTCAGGCTGCTGTCGAGAAAGCGGAACGCGGGGCGCTCCGCGTACCGTTCGGCAGACCTGTCGATGGCTTGATGCAGGAGAAAACTCAACTTACTGCCCGAGAAGCCTGGCGACAATGTTGCGCTGTATGTCTGACGTGCCGCCATAGATTACGCCACCGAGCGCATCGCGCAGGTCGCGCTCAACTTCATACTCGCTCAGATACCCGCGCGCGCCATGTATACGCATGGCATCCAAACTGTTGGCAGCAAAGGCCTCGCCAAGGTGCAATTTGGCCATGGCGGCTTCCAGGGTCGCTTGATCGCCGCGTTGCTTCAGCCACGCTAATTTATACAGCAACAGCTGCGAAGTCTCGAGACGCAGCTTCATGTCGGCAAGACGATTGGAAACGGACTGAAACTCGGCTATTGCTTTGCCGAACTGCTTCCGCTGCCGCGTGTAGCGTACGCATTCGTCCAACTGTCTTGCCATTGACCCTATATGACTTGTGAAAATGAAACTCCTTTCCCAGTTCGCGGAATGGTTGAATATGCTGAAACCCGCCCCCTCCGTTCCGAGCCGGTTTTCCTCGGGGACGAAGCAGTTCTCGAGCAGAATGTCACCCAGCGGAGTGGTGCGCAACCCCATCTTCAGCCGCGGCGGCGACGCCGTGTATCCGTCGAAACCACTTTCGACGATGAACGCCGAGACGCCCCATTGTTTGGCATCCGGGTTGGTGTTGGCAAAGACCAGACTCATACCGGCGACCGGAGCCAGCCCGATATAGCTTTTCTGCCCATTAAGCAGGTACCCGCCGGAAACCTTTTCCGCGCGGGTCTTGAGGCTGAAGGCATCCGAGCCACTGTCCGGCTCGCTTATCGCATCCGCTGCCAGCAGTTCGCCGCAGCACAGGCGCGGCAGGTAACGCTGTTTCAGTTGTTCACTACCGAACTGCAACAGCGGCTCCTGGACAGTCCAGATCTGCCCGTTCAGACCGAGAGTCAGCGCGTTGTCACGACAGCCGTAACCGATACCTTCGAGCATACGGACGCTACTCAGCACGTCCAGGCCGGCACCACCGTACTGCGTCGGTACGCACCAGCCCAGCACGCCGAACTCGCTGCATTTACGCCACAGATCCAGGTCGAAGCTCGCGTCCGCATCACGTTGCCTGAGGTCGTCATTCAGTTGTTGCTGTGCGAATGAGACACTCGACGCGTAAGCCGCTTGTTGTTTATCGGTCCAGCCGAAATCCATCCTCAAACTCTCCTCGATGACGTTCAGACGACGCGTTTCAAATCGGCGCCGGCATTGGCGTCGTCCCTTGGCGCCTCGAAGAGAAACTGATACGGGTTCAGACAATCCGAAGAGGTGCTTTCCAGTTCGAGCAGTCGACCGATCTCAAACGACACCGCGTACTCCATGAACATGTCCATACAGACCATGTCCTCCAAAGCCCACCCTGTCGAATCGAATACCGTCGACGTCTCTCTTTTTGTCCGGTAACGACTCTGCTCTTTGACAAGGGTGTAGATATCCGGACCGATGTCCCCTGAATCCAGTTGCTGACACTCTCCTTCCTTTATGGCCTGAGCACCGAAATCGGGGCACACGAAACTACGTCTGAGGAGGTCGAAGGGCAGCTCGACTTTGCCGGGAAAATCCGATCCTATCGCGTTAACGTGGATATGTGGCTTCAGCTGCTGGTCCTTAAACACCGGTCCCTGTCCGATTCCCACGGAAGTAGCCGTACAGAGGATGTCTACGGCAGCGAGGAAATCCTGTGCCGGCCTGCAATGAATTTGCACATGTTCCAGTCCCAGGCAACGCACCCGGTCACTGAATGTCGCCATCGCCTCCGGGTCCAGATCGTAGATGTAGACGTCACTGAGCTGGAAAACCCTCGATAAGGCATGAAGCTGTGTGACCGCCTGGGCACCGCAGCCGATAAATCCGAGCACCGAGGCATCCGCCCGCGCCAGCACACCACTGGCCACTGCCGATGCAGCACCGGTACGCAATGCGGTGATGAGGGTCGCATCCATCACACCGCGCAAATGCCCATCACTGACGCCATACATGCTCAGCGTTGAAAGGATGGTCGGCAGACCATGACGTGCGCCATTGTTGGGGTGATAGCCGACGACCTTGATATGCGCACTTTCTCCCGCGCGCATGCCGGGCATCCACTCAAGCAGACCCATGTCAGGCGTTTCATATTGGAATCCATCGCGGGCAGGCACTACGATTTTTACCGGATCAAAACCGGCGAACGCTTCATTCAGCCGACCGATGGTTTCGTCCATCAACTCGTCAAGCCCTACGCGATGAACAATCTCACGTACATCGCTTGCTGTCAGGATAGTCGTATACATGTGTCTACACCCTAATATATGCCACACCGATCAGTTGCGCAGCGTCTCGTCGAAGCGCACGGCAAACCAGTCCATCAGCAGGCGCAAGCTGTTCCCAGGCGCTGGCACGTCACAAGCATTCACAAATCAAACGCCCTTTCTATCAACCAGAACGAGGAAACCACGATCAGCGCGGCTGATCCGAGTCCAAGCACCTGGAATTGATAGGTCCGCCTGTTCCTGATCATAAAAAATAGCGGAAAAATAACCGCGATAATGGCGAGTTGCCCGATCTCGACGCCGACATTGAATCCGATGAGGGCGGTCAGCAGCGAGCTGCGCTCAGCGCCCAGGGGGGCCAGAACATTGGCAAAACCCAAACCGTGGAACAATCCGAAACCGAATACCACCAGCCAGATCCAGCGATTGAAAATCGGGAAGATATTGTTGAGCGCCACGACAATGATTGAAGCTGCGATAACCACTTCGACAAGGCGTACCGGCAACCTGATGATTCCCAGGGCCGACAGACTGAGTGTGACGGAATGCGCGATCGTAAACAGGGTGACTACTTTGACCACGAACAGAAACGCGCTTTTGAATTCACCCACCGGCTGCCATCCTCCCGCACGAAGGATCATCACCGAAGGCAAGAGCAGCGAGATGATAAAGAGAATGTGGTCAAAGCCGATCCAGATATGCCACACGCCGTGCTTGATGAAGGCGTACATGACCTCGTGCCAGGGTGTGCCGATCAGACTCAGGTTCTGGCGTTCCGCACCGGGCCCGAAAATCAGCGCCACCTGTGATTCGTTGTCGACAGTCCCGGTGCGCGGATTATTCTCGATAACGAGAAAACTCCTGTGTGTGGCCTCGAATCCGTCGAGTAGGTACTGGTACTCGGTTTCGATCTGCAACGGTACCGATTCCAGGGTAGGGACTTCGAAGTAGACCAGGGCAAAATTAGCAACGCCGTAGTCACGCACCTCGCTGCGCGTGACGACGATGGGATGGGTCTGGTTTTCATGGTAGAACGTCAGGCGAGAGGTAAGATAGTGCTGCACCGCGGTCGATTGGGCAAGAAATTCCTGCTCCGAAATCTCTCCTTCCCCGTTGGTATCCAGCGGGAAAACCTTGTTCAGGTCGTTCAACGTTATCTCGAAGCGGCCGGTGAGTGCACTTTCAGAGACATTGAGGTAGATGTAGCTCTCCCCCAGGCGATGGGCCTGTGCCACGCCGGCGAAGCACAGGTTCAGCAAGAACAGCAGCGCTGTGCTGAACGAGACGCAGCCTGCAATTCGTGCCCGCAGGTATCGGCCCGACAACCCGATAGCGCCTGACCGCCATGACTGCCATGACTCCCGGTAGATTGTTTTCCGTCGCATCGTTGTAAGCCACTCCCCTCGCCCAATCCCCGACCTGCAGCAAAACGGTATGCCGGTCTGCCCACCCAAACGGGCTTTAAATTT
>JBDNAP010000352.1:0-16086 GCA_039768325.1 Thiogranum sp. | reverse complement strand
CGCAATGCCAGTGTTTCGGGATCTGGCTGGCGTTGATCGATTGCCCGGTCGAGTGTCTCAAGGGCGGGAACAAGTTCACCCCGTGCCGCCAGTAACTGTGCATAAGGCCGGGCCAGCGCAGGCTGGCGAGAGTCTGTGGCCAGACCTTCTGCCAGTACCCGCTCCGCTCTATCCTCCTGTTTTCTGCTTAACAGCAGAGCTGCCAACTGGCTGCGTGCCCTCTGGTGCCCTGAATATTCAGTGAGCGCCTTCCTTAAAAGGTTTTCGCCACGTTGTTGTTGATCTCTGGATAGTGCCCGTTGAGCCCTGGTGAACAAGCGCTCCGCCTTCTGTTCCGGCGTTAGCACGGTGACTGGCGCGCTGTCTGTTTCAAGTGCAGTCGGTGGCGCTGTCTGTGGCGCTGTCTGTGGCGGTTCTGTGTGTCGTACAGCGGGTTTATCTAAAGGGTTTTCCTTGAAATCAACTTTGTCAGCAATTCTTGCAGGTGCCGCGGCATGGATGTTGTCAGGTGTGGCTACTGTATCAAGCTTCGCGTTCTGCTCCGGTCCTGCCACTTCAGTGGCAGCCTGTGGAATAAACGCCGGCTTGGATTCAGGCTTGCTGTTCCACCAGGTATTGGCCTGGTAGCTTACAAGGATCACCATGAGTCCTGCCACGAACCCGGCTGCCAATGGTAAGCCTCTATGCCATTTGAGCTGATTGATGTTAACCAGCCCCATGCCTTGCAGGGCTGCGAACTGTACCTCGTTAAGGGGTCCACGCCTTTGGTCCAGGTCTTTCAGCATTTGGTTGATTAAACTCATAAGCCGTACGCGTACAACAGGCCGGCACTGGTCAGTGCGATCAGACCGGCCAGGCCGGTTACTATTGTCGGCCATCTGGGTTTGTGCTGCAGAACGTCTTCCGTGTCTCTGGCAGCGCTACGAATATGGCTGCGTCTGATTTCTGAACTGCCCGAACCATAGGCGGCCATGAGTGATTTGTGGCAAAGCAGATTGACCAGACGCGGTATGCCGCGGCTGCTGCGATGCAATTGCCTGATTGCGTGCGGTTTAAACAATGCGGGGCCCTGGTAGCCGGCAACACGCAAACGGTGTTGAACATACTCGTCCAGCGCACGGCGATTCAGTGGCCGGAGTTGATAGGAAAAGACGATTCTCTGTTTGAGTTGTCGCAACTTTCGTTGCGCAAGTCGTACATCCAGTTCGGGCTGCCCAAACAGCACAACCTGAAGCAGTTTTCTTTTTTCTGTTTCCAGGTTGGTCAGCAGCCGTAGTGCTTCAAGACTGTCATCCGGTATAGCCTGCGCTTCATCAAGCAGCAGTACGATCTGCCTGCCGTTGCGGTAAAGTTCAAGCAGGCGTTCGGTAATCAGTTTTAACAGTCTGTGTTGTCCGATGTTGCGGGCAAACTCAATACCGAGTTCCTCCGCCAGTGCCATGCGCAATGCGGTAGGGTTCAGAAATGGATTGGGTATATAGGCGGTAACATAGGTCTCATCGAGCAAATTCATGAGTTGTCTGCAAATGAGAGTTTTCCCGGTGCCTACTTCACCGCTTACTTTGATAAATCCTTCACCACCCTGCAAGGCAACCAGCAGGACATTGAGTGCTTCCTGGTGGCTGCTGTAGCTATAGAAGAAATCAGTATCCGGTGTCAGCGTAAAGGGTGGTTCACTGAGACTGTAGTGCTGCAGATACATACCGATCCATACCTTTATTATTATGGATAGTCGGGGTGCTGTATGGCGCGGAAGCGCTGCGTGGCTTGCTGGACCTGTTGATTCCACACCCTGTTACTGTTGACGACTACCGGTCGTAACAGGATTACCAGCTCGGTCTTGGTGGAGGACTTGCGCGTGTGTCGAAACATGTGGCCGATGACAGGTATATCACCCAGGAATGGTGTGGAAGCAAGTTCGTCCCGTATCAGCTCCTGCATAAGTCCGCCAATGACAACGACCTGACCGTTTTCGGCCTGCACAATGGTGTCCGTCTCGCGAATAGTGCTTTTCGCCAGGGGCACTCTTGAGCTCCTGCTGTCATCATTGTCATCTGAGGTTGAGGTAACCACACCGAGATCCTTGTTGTCTTCGACGACCTGGCTGATTGCAGGGTGCACATGAAGCGTGATTACGCCGTCGATGTCGATCTGTGGTGTCACATCCAACGCGACACCCGAAAAAAACGGAGTCAAAGTAACGTCCGCGGATCGGTTGGAGACCCCGACGGCGACGTCGGTCTGGACGTCGATATCGGTGACGAAGTATTCGTCGGTTCCGATCTTGATAATCGCTTTTTGATTGTTAACAGTGGATACCCGCGGGCTGGACAGCACCTGTACGTCGCCCTGGGTCTTGAGCAGCTCTATCAGGGTATTGAAGTCGCCGAGATGGGCCTGCAGGGCAAATACACCACCGAAAGCGGGAGTACCGTTGGTCAGGCCGAGGTTGTTCAGCGGAAGCACTGTACCCGCGAGTTCAGATACTCCATCGTTGAAAACCGTTCCACCGCCGACCTGCGCTATCTTGGCTTGATAGTTACCGCCGAAATCAATCAGTGCGGTCCAGTTGACGCCCGTTTGGAAATCATCGTTGAGTTCCACTTCCAGTATCTTGGCTTCTATGATGACTTGCCGGTTTACTGAATCCTGCAGGATATCGATATACTGTTTGATGTCCTGCAACTCGCGCGGCATCGCCCGAACCAGGACAGTGCCGGACATGGGATTGGTAACGACTTTGCGTCCATTTTCCTCACCGACGATCATTTTCAACGCGGTGTCGAGATCCAGCCAGAAATCCGCTTCGGATCGCGTGGTGATCTGAGCACCCGAAAAACCGTTCTGGTTGTTTTTATTGGAGTTATTGCCTGACGTAGACGATCCGCTGGAGGAGTTCGAGTTGTTATCTGTACTGTTGCTGTCGCCACCGCTGTTGGATGATGACTGGGTGATCTGGCCGGAACTGACGCGTGTTTTCGAGCCTCCCTTGCGCTCGATATCGAGATAGTTCACTTTGAATATCTGCGAGCGCATGCGCGATGGATATACCTGGTAAACACCGTGACTGTAACGGTACTCATAACCGTATACGTCGCGTAGCGTTGCCATGACATCTTCGGTGGACACGTTTTTCAGGTCCAGGGTCAGGGTGCCTGATACATCCGGGTGCACCACCATGTTATCTCCGGTGCCATCAACCAGGCTCATGAAAAGTTGCCGTGCCGGTGCTTCATTCACCGAAACATCGAAGGTTGGACGTTCAGCCTTAATGACGCCCAGAGTGCTTGATGCCGGAGGTAACAGGGCGCGCTGGACTTCCGGTGGTGGTTCAACAGTTTTGGTTTGTTGAATTGCTTCAGCGTCCTGCAGTGACTTTTGAATCGATGCCATGGTGGGCGTGTCTTTCTCCGGCATGGTTTGGCATGCACTCAGCAGTACAACCGCTACCAACAGTTTGATGATACTGATGCAGGAATTTCTGTTCACGGGCTTACCTTTATCGATTCGGGAAACAGGTGCAGCGTCAGCCTGCGGCCACTGGTGCCAAGCAGAACATGTGAATCATGAATACGAATGACACGTGCAGAGCCGATCCGGTCCCCTTCCTTGACCCGTGTCCCGTTGATAACAGCGATTCGGCGTTGAGGTGAAGAAAGGATGGACTGTAGCGACCAGCTGCTGCCGGAGTGGCTGTCTGCGCTGCCAAAAAATTGCTCCGGGTCGGTTGGTTGAGTTGGATCCTGCAGCGCGTGCACACTGGCGGCCAGCCCGCATCCCAGCAACAGCGCGCCGATCAATTTGCTATCCATGCTGTGCTCCCAGGGTATAGAGTTGCAGGCGGGTCTCCGCGCGGGGATATTCGATAGTCTGGAAATGCACCGTTTGCCAGAAAAATTTCCAAGGCATGGCTTCGAGTTCCTGCAGATAGCGGAGAAGATCCAGGTATCCGCCTTCAACGACCATCTCAAGCTGATAACGACCAAGGTCGGTATCTTTACGATCTTTATGGAGAGCAAGATTATCCAGCGATTCGCTGCTGGCCTGTAAGGATTTTAGTTTCAGTCCACGATGGCTGGTGAGTACCTGTTCGAGTAATTCGGCAGCCTGGGCAGGTGCTACCAATGCGCCCAGTTGAGCAACGATTCGTGCATCCAGTTCAGACAGTTCGCCAGCAAGGCGGTCGCGGCTTTCATAGCGTGAGGTCAGTGGGTTATGGTCCGATTTGTAGTTGAAAAGATTGGCTTGCTGGTGCAGGGCGCTCAACTTCGACTCCAGATCAGCGATACGTTGTTCCGTGGCCTGCTGGGATTTGAGTGCGGGTTCCAGGCCCAGGGTGTCTACGATCAGAAACAGTACAACTATGGTTGCAGCTAACAGCAAAATGCGTTCGCGCAGATCAAGCGCATCAATACACTCGATCCATTGTTGCAGTGGCAGTTTTATCGCTATTGCCACGACATCTCTCCCTTGTGATTGCGCAACACAAACTGTATCTGGGGTTTATCTTCAGCGGTGCGTTCCATTGACACCGTTTCGAAGGGTGTTCCGGACAGATGTTGTTGCTTCTGCAGGTGTTGTAGATAGACGGGCACCAGCTTGGCATCGAGGCTTATGCCGCGAATTTCTATCAGGCCATCGCCGTCGACGGCAATCCCTTCCAGCCATAATCCGGGTATGTGCTGTTCAGCCAGGGCTTTAAACTTTTCCGCAAATCCGCTGCGATGCTGAATCATCAACTGGCCGAACTGCATCAGCAGCTTGTTACGCTGATCGATATTGGCCATCAGTTGTTCGATCTCGGTATCCAGTGTTTTTGTATCCGGTGTCTGGTAAGACGCTTCAAGAGCCCCGATCTGTTTTCGAATGTGGTCGTGCTGTTGTTGCAGTGCTTCAGCCGATCGTCCCATGCTGGCCAGAGTCCAGCGCACATGCCCAAGGATGGCGATCAACAGCACCAACACCACAGCGGCAATCTGAGCCAGCGTGGTGGCAGAAAACACTTTTTGCTGTTTTCTGAAAACCGGCTGAAAAAGATTGATCTGTTGGTGCATGTTGCTAACGTCTCTCTGCAGAATCAGCGCGCCAGACGCTGCGCCATGCCGCCTGGCAGCTCACCTTGGGGCGTCAAATTTCCAACGGTTTGGTGCAAATACCTGTGCATACCGCAGGCCAGGCCGGCCATTGAACAGGCTGCCGCCTGACTCAAGGGGATTAACTTAACAGCCTGAATATTCAATTGAATATTTTTCCATCCATTATTATTTAAGACGTTCCGGGCAGCTTTTAAGCTGGATACGGCCCGTCACAACCCTATTCCCTGGCTATTAGGAAGCAAGATTCAGGCCCGAGGGTAATTTGTTGTTATAACAAGAAAAGCGGGGGATTCGGCGAGAACGGCATGCAAGAATGCGGCACGAGCCCCGCCGGGCGGCAATGCCGCTATTAGCAGCCTGGCTGGCCGTTTAGCTGCAGGCTGCCAGTCAGCGTCTGAATGTCGTCCAGATCGTGCTTTTCGAGGTAGGTCCGGATACCGTCATTGATCTGTTTGCAGACCAGTGGGTCGTAAAACAGCGCGGTCCCGACCCCTACCGCGCTGGCACCGGCAATCATAAATTCGATAGCATCTTCCGCGCTGGCCACCCCGCCCTGCCCGATGATGGGAATCTGGTGGGACCTGCAGACCTGGTAGACCTGATGGACCTTGAGCAGGGCGATCGGTTTGATGGCCGGGCCTGACAATCCCCCCTGGTTGTTACCGATGACCGGTTGGCGCTCATCGATATTGATGGCCATACCCATCATGGTGTTGATCACGGCAAAGGCATCGCTGCCTGCCTCTATGCAGAGACGGGCATTGCCAACAATGTCGGTCTGATTGGGCGACAGTTTGGTGATGAGCGGCTTTCCGGTGGCTTTGCGGCAGGCTTCGACAACACGTGCGGACATCTGCGGATCGTTACCGAAGGCAACGCCGCCCTGCTTGACGTTCGGACAGGAAATGTTTATTTCTATGGCATCAATTGGAGAATCGTCAAAACGGCGGGTGACTTCGTGGTACTCCTCAACCGTTGAACCTGATACGTTAGCGATAAATCGTGTCTCGTCAAAATCGAGTTCGGGAAGAATAGTGTTGACCACATGATCGACACCGGGATTTTGCAAACCTATGGCATTCAGCATACCCATCGGCGTTTCGTAAACTCGATGTGGCTGGTTGCCAAGCCTGGGTTCGAGCGTGGTGCCTTTCAGGCAGACGGCACCCGCGTCACGGTTGGAGAAACCGTTGATCCGTGTATATTCTTCGCCAAAACCGACACAGCCGGATAACAACACCAGCGGTGTGTTAAAGGTCAGGCCGCAGAATTCAATGCAGAGGGGATCGCCACTTTGTGTCATCGCAATGGTATTTGACCTGAGTTGCCTTTGAAAGTGAAGTGGTAACTAGCAAGGCGTATGCGTGTCAGCCGACATAAGCGTTCTGGACCGTCGGCCGCATGGACGCGGCCGTCTGGCGTACAGGGATGTATTCACAGCGTGTCCTGACCGCTTATATCGGCTGACACGCATACTCAGTTGTGCCGGAAATGCTACGCACTTACTTCAAAATATTTTGAAATTATTTTTAAACAATTCGAGCCATTAACAGCTGGGTATTCAGCTCGCAGTCATGTTCCACGTCGTACTCTATCAACCTGAAATCCCACCAAACACCGGCAATATCATCCGCTTGTGTGCCAATACCGGCAATCGCCTGCACCTCATCAAGCCGCTGGGATTTGAACTGGATGATAAAAAGCTGCGTCGCGCAGGGCTTGATTACCGGGAATGTGCCAGCGTCGAAGTTTATGAATCGCTGGACGATTTCAATGCCCTGGTCAACCCAAACCGGGTCTGGGGTCTGTCGACACGTGGCAGGAGGGGCTATAGCGAAGCCAGCTATCAGGCTGGAGATGCCTTCCTGTTCGGTCCGGAAACCCGCGGCCTGCCACAATCATTGCTGGAAGCGTTGGGAGGGGAGCATGTGATTCGACTGCCCATGGTGTCGCAAAGCCGCAGCCTGAACCTGTCCAATGCGGTTGCCGTGCTGGTGTATGAAGCATGGCGTCAACAGGGCTTCGCCAACGGAAACTAAAAATCCTTTCGACCTTCGTGCTGAGAAATCCACATTACCATGCCGTGCGTAAATCGGCCGACATATAGGCCAATTTACGCACTCAATCGGTGATTGGGAACATTTAAAGATTTTCGGCCTTGGGCTCACGAGACAGCAGTGCATCAACCGCAGCGGCGGCTTCCTCGCCATCATAGAGAATGCGTTTAACCTGCTGTGTAATCGGCATATCCACCTGATGTGAACGGGCCAGCTCATCCACCTCTTTTGCCGTGTGCAGGCCTTCTACCGCTTGACCGATGTCTGTCACAGCCTGATCGAGTGCTGTGCCGCGTCCCAGCGCAAGCCCCAGACGGCGGTTACGCGATTGATCGTCAGTGCAGGTCAGCACCAGGTCCCCTACCCCGGCCAGTCCCATGAAGGTTTCGCGATGTCCACCCAGCCTGGTACCTAGCCGCATGATTTCGGCCAGGCCGCGTGTAATCAGCGCGGCGCGTGCATTGGCGCCATAGCCGAGTCCATCTGAAATGCCGGCAGCAATGGCCAGCACATTCTTAATAGAGCCGCCCAGCTCGACGCCGAGCACATCTTCACTGGTATAGGTGCGGAAGCGGGCACAATGAAACAGCGCTGCAACTGACTTGGCGAAGTCCGTGTTCTTTGATGCAATCGTGACGGCAGTCGGCAAACCCCTGGCGACTTCTTTGGCAAAACTGGGACCGGATAATACGGCGACTAAACGATGATCCGGCAGTTCTTCATCGACGACTTGATGCAGAAATTTGCCGGTACCCGGTTCCAGGCCCTTGCTTGCCCAGATCAGGTTGAATGAAGAGCCGACCTGGGTTCTGACTTTCTGCAATACAGAGCGGAAACCCGAGCTGGGAACGACATTGAGCACAAAGTCTACCCGTTCGAGGGCGCTTGGCAGATCGGCCAGTGGTGAGACAAGTTCGGGCAGTTCAATTCCCGGCAGGTAACGCCGATTGCTGCGGTCGCCGACCAGTTGTTCAATATGATCGGCATCCCGGTCCCATAGTTTTACCGCTACGCCGTTCCTCGCCAGCAGTATTGCCAGAGCGGTCCCCCAGGAACCGGCACCCAGCACCCCGATGGCAGGTTGCGACGGGTCTGGCATAGCAGATTAGTGGGTTGCCTGCTCGGAAGCGCCAGCCCCGGCGGCCGCCTGATTCATTTTTTGTGCGTAGAGAGCATCGAAGTTGATTGGTGACAGCAGCAGTTGCGGGAAACCGCCCTTGACCACCAGATCGGAAATGGCCTCGCGTGCGAATGGATACAGGGTGTTCGGGCAATAGGCTCCGAGTACTGAACCTTTCTGCGCTTCATCATAACCCTTTAACTCGAAAATGCCGGCCTGCTGTATCTCTACCAGAAAACCGGTTTTGTCCCCCTGTTTGGAGGTGACTGTCACATTGAGCACGACTTCAAACAGGTCACCATCCAGTTTGTTGACGGACGTGTTGAGCTGAAGATTGACGTCCGGCTTGAAATCCTGCCTGAATACTTCCGGTGAATTGGGTGTTTCAAAAGACACGTCTTTCAGGTATATGCGCACAATTCCAAACTGTGGGCCGCCGTCGGCCCGTGCCTGGCTGTTTTCTTCAGTCATCTGAGTGATCCAGAGGTATGTTAGTCGGGTTATTTTCTGCTGAGGGGCAGGCTGGACTTCTGCCAGGCTGCAATTCCACCGTTGAGATTGTACACGTTTTCAAAGCCGTGTTTTTTCAGAATGCTGCCCGCAGCGTTGGAGCGGTTACCGGACCGGCAGTAGGCGATCACCGGACAATCCTTGTGCTTGTTGAGTTCAGCGATCCGTTGCGGCAACTGCTTGATGGGGATATGTATTGCTTCCGGGATATGGCCGCCGCTGTACTCGCCGTCGTCGCGAATGTCCAGGAAAACGGCATTTTCACGGTTGCTGAGCTGGGTTGCCCTGACCGGGTCCACGGCTTTCATTCCACTCAGGCGGCGGCTGATTTCGCTGGCCAGCAATGCGCCTAGCGTGCCGACAAACGCCAGTATCAATACCGGGTGGTTACCGATGAATTCGAGAATACGTGCAAAATCCACGCAGGATTCCCTCTATCTGTGCAGCGAAGCCTGTTGTCAGCTCAGGCTGTTCATGGTGCAGAATACTTCCCGCATCATGCTGATCAGGCGCAGGGTGCGGGAATCGCTGACACGGTAATAGACCCGGTTGGCATCCTTGCGTGAAGCCAGGATGCCTTTGTCCCTCAAAATTGCCAGATGTTGTGAAATATTGCTTTGCGAGGTTCCTACGTTCTCCACAATATCCTGTACGCTGACTTCCTGCTCCCCCAGGGTGCAGAGAATTTTCAAACGTAATGGATGAGACATTGCCTTTAGAGAACGGGACGCTCTATCGATATCTTCGTCGCGCGTAATCAGAGTATGGCTGACTGTCACCACCATATCTTGTTCCACCTGCAGTGTCATAAAGGTTCTACAAAAAACCGGGCACTATCGACCAACATCCTGATGCTGCCCTTTATAAACAAAACATTATACAATAATACGCCTGTGAAGGAAGCCGCAATTTTTCAAGTTCATCTAACTGATGTGGCCAGCAGGCTGGTTAAAGGTTAGACTTGATCTAAAACCGCAATTTCTTGTCTGTACACTGTTTCAATTTATGTCGACATCTCACAAGCCTGTAATCCTGATCATTCTGGATGGGTGGGGTTACAGTGAAGAATCTGAATTCAACGCCATAGCCAAGGCCGAAAAACCGGTCTGGGAGCGGTTATGGAGGGAATATCCGCACTGCCTGTTGCGCACCTCCGGGTCAGCGGTCGGCTTGCCGGGCGAGCAGATGGGTAATTCAGAGGTTGGACACCTCAATCTGGGCGCAGGACGGGTAGTCTACCAGGAGTTCACCCGAATCAACCGTTCGATCAAGACAGGCTCATTCTTTACCAATGCCACTTTGACCGATGCAGTCGATCTTGCCATCGAAACAGATAAAGCCGTTCATATTATCGGCTTGTTGTCACCAGGCGGTGTGCACAGTCACCAGGATCATATTCATGCCATGGCAAAGCTGGCCATTGAGCGGGATGCACGGGACGTTTATCTACACGCTTTTCTCGACGGGCGTGATACACCTCCGCGCAGTGCCTCACCATCCATCCAGGCCATGGAGAACAAGTTCAGGGAGTTCGGCGGTGGCCGTTTTGCGTCTATCGTTGGCCGCTACTATGCCATGGATCGGGATCATCGCTGGCCGCGTATACAGGCCGCATACGACCTGATTACCCAGGCAAAGGCAGAATTCGAAGCGCAGGACGCCATTAGCGGACTGGAGATGGCCTATGCGCGCAATGAAGGTGATGAGTTCGTGAAGCCAACTCGGATCGTGCCGGAAGGTGGCCAACCGGTACGGGTGGAAGACGGTGACGTGGTGGTATTCATGAATTTCCGGTCCGATCGTGCACGTCAGATCACACGTCCCTTTATCGAGGATGATTTCGATGGTTTCGGGCGAGATGTGATGCCCAGGCTCGGCCGCTTTGTCAGTCTGACAGAGTACAACTCCGAATTTGAAGCGCCTGTCGCGTTTCCGCCGGAACGTTTGCAGAACGTGTTCGGTGAGTTTGTAGCCAAACAGGGTTTGAGGCAGCTGCGTTTGGCGGAAACCGAAAAATATGCCCACGTTACTTTTTTTTTCAATGGCGGAGTCGAAGAGCCGTATGACGGTGAAGAGCGGATACTTGTCCCCTCCCCGCTGGTTGCGACCTATGATCTGCAGCCGGAAATGAGCGCAGACAAGGTAACCGATCATTTGGTCGGGGCGATCAAGAGTGGTATATACGATGTGATTGTCTGCAATTACGCCAACCCCGATATGGTGGGTCATACTGGCAATTTTAAAGCTGCGGTTAAAGCCATTGAAATAATCGACCAGTGTCTGGGGCGGGTCTTTGAAACACTGCGGGCCGGAGATGGAGAGGTACTGATAACTGCCGATCACGGCAACGCCGAACAGATGCGTGGCAAAGATACCGGGCAAGCACACACGGCTCACACCTCCAATGTTGTGCCTTTGCTTTACATCGGCAGGCCCGCACGCATGGTGGATGGTTCCCTGTCTGACGTTGTGCCCAGTATGCTTCACTTGCTGGGACTCGAGCCGCCCATGCAAATGACCGGGCGGTCGTTGATCGAATTGACTGCGGAACAGTCCGGGACTGAGTCAGTGCCTCCACCGGGGGTAGAAGCCTGATCCGGTTTGCGCGAACCCGTCGTTCGATGCCGCGGCTGCTCCGGCTTTGGATCACTGTTCTGCTCAGCAGTTTTCTGCTGTTCACTGCGAATGCCATTACCGCCCAGGATGCAATAGAAAAAGCACGTGAACTGAATGAGTTGCGTGCCCGGATCCAGTCCCTGCAGCAAAAACTGGAAGCCAATGAGAGAAAGAAAAGTCATGCTGAAAAACGCCTGCATGACATTGAAAACCAGATCAGTGAAAGCAGCCGGGCATTGCGTCGTATTGACAATGAACTGGATGCAAAACGCAGGCAGCTCCAGGCCTTGCGGGAAAAGCAGCGCGGCCAGACCACCCAGCTGAAGCGGCAGCGTGAGCACCTGGCCAGCGAGGTGCGTACGGCTTATGCCATGGGGCATCAGCAGCAGGTCAAGTTATTGCTCAATCAGGAACAGCCCTCCGCCGTTGGCCGTATGCTGGTTTATTTTGGCTACTTCTCACGCGCCCGTCTGCAACGGATCGGTGCCATGCGCGCCAGCCTGGAGCAACTCCATGCCCTTGAAGAATCAATCGCGCAGAAAACTGCGTCACTGACAATATTGCGGTCCAGTCAGCAGCTCGAGTCACAGCGTTTACGGGAAAGGAAACAAACGCGCAAACAGGCTGTTGCGGCGCTAAGTCGAGAGCTGAAAAACCAGGGTGGCAAACTGAGGCGTCTAAAGACGAACGAGCAGCAGTTGCAGGAACTGGTTTCCTCGCTGCAGGAGTTACTGGTCGATATTCCGGCCGATGCCACCCGGGCGCAGCCCTTTAGTACTTTGAAGGGGAAGCTGCGCTGGCCAACACGCGGACGTTTGGCAAAGCGTTTCGGAGCACGGCGCGGCAGCGGTGGGCTGACTTGGCGTGGTGTCATGATTGAAGCGGCTGAGGGTGGCGATGTTCGTGCGGTTTCGCAGGGACGGGTTGCCTTTTCCGACTGGATGCGCGGTTTCGGCCTGCTGGTGATTATCGATCATGGCGATGGCTACATGAGTCTGTACGGACATAATCAGGCTTTGTATAAGGAAGTCGGGGAATGGGTCGATAGTGGAGAAGTGGTGGCACTGCTGGGGGCCAGTGGCGGTCAAACAGCGTCAGGATTATATTTTGAACTCAGGCACAAAGGACAGCCAATCAACCCGGTTCGCTGGTGTGCGGGAAAGCCCGCAGCCAACGCCGGATAAGCGGTCTAAAACGCCTTTCTGCTATCCGACAGCCTCCCTGCTATGCTATTGTCAATACTATTGACAAAGCCGGCTCACCGTAAGGCTTTCATTAACTAGCATAATCAGGGTGATCCTGGAGGTCACCGGGTTGGAATTGAATGAGCATAAAACGAGAAAATGTTTTCCTGGTTCTGGTCGGTTTGATAGCCGGATTATCGATTTCCATCGGCAGCGGTGTGTTTGCCGACCGTGATACAAAATCCGCGGCCGGTCTGCCGGTGGAAGAATTGCGTACTTTCAGCGATGTATTCGGTCGTATAAAGAATGACTACGTTGAAGATGTCGAGGACAGCGAAATGCTGAACAATGCCATACGCGGCATGCTGTCGGGCCTTGATCCGCATTCCTCGTATCTGGATCAGGAGCAGTTCAAGGAACTGCAGGTAGGCACCTCCGGCGAATTCGGTGGTCTGGGTATAGAAGTCGGTATGGAAGACGGGTTTGTCAAAGTTATAGCGCCAATCGATGACACACCCGCCCAGCGTGCCGGCATCGAGGCTGGCGACCTGATCATCCGCCTCGATGATACACCGGTAAAAGGCCTGACGCTGAATGATGCGGTGAAGATCATGCGTGGTAAGCCGGGTACTGTGCTCAGATTGACCGTGGTACGTGAAGGTGTCGATCAGCCGCTGAAAATCGATATCAAGCGTGCTGTTATCAAGGTCAAGAGCGTCAAGAGTCGAATGCTGGAAGATGGCTTCGGTTATGTGCGTATTTCGCAGTTCCAGTCCAAGACGGCAGAGAATATGGTTGACGCTATCGAAGTGCTTAAGAAGAAATCCGGCGGTGCCCTGAAAGGTATGGTGCTGGATCTGCGCAACAATCCCGGCGGTGTGCTTAATGGTGCAGTTGCGGTTTCCGACGCCTTTCTGAAAAAGGGATTGATTGTTTATACCGAGGGCAGGGTTAGCGACTCCAAACTGAGATTCAATGCCACACCGGATGACGTGCTGAATAAGGCACCGATGGTTGTCCTGGTCAACCAGGGCTCTGCGTCTGCCTCGGAAATCGTATCCGGCGCCCTGCAGGATCATCACCGTGCGATTGTTGTCGGTACCGCTACATTTGGCAAGGGCTCTGTGCAGACGATTCTGCCACTCAGTAATGGCACGGCTGTGAAGTTGACTACGGCGCGTTACTACACGCCGTCCGGGCGCTCCATTCAGGCAGAAGGTATCAAGCCTGATATTGAACTGGACCAGGTGCGTGTTTCTGCTGTTGAACGTTCCATCGACCCTATTAAAGAAGCTGACCTCTCGGGCCACCTGTCAAATGGCAACGGTAAAAAGTCCAACAAATCGGCTGCAGAGGATGCCGACGCGGAAGAGTCTCTGGCCGAGACGGACTATCAGCTCTACGAAGCGCTGAATTTATTAAAAGGCCTCGCGATACAGCGCGAGCAAATGCTGTGAAGAGGATCAGAACCGGCTTTTGGCCGGTTCTTGTTTTGTGCCCGGTTTTATTCTCGCCGGTTAATGCCCAGCAATGGACGGCGTCTGCACCGTCAATCAGCATTATTATCGATGACATGGGTAAGCGCCTGGAAGCCGGCCAGCGAGTGCTGGCGCTTCCCGGGCCGGTGGCCTGTGCCTTCCTTCCGCAAGCCCGCTACACCCCTTTACTGGCCAATACGGCGCATGCTGGCGGCAAGGAAGTGATGCTGCACCTGCCGATGGATAGCGTCGACCGACGGCCGCTGGATGCGGGCGCGGTTACCCTGGATATGACCGAGCAGCAGTTTGTATCAACAGTAGAGGCTGATCTGGCCTCAGTTCCACACGCTATGGGTATCAACAATCACATGGGCAGCTTGCTGACACGGCATCCGGGGCATATGCTTTGGCTGATGCGGCTAATGCAGCGTCAGGGTCCGTTGTTTTTTGTCGACAGTCGTACCACGGTGGAAACTGTGGCGCGTTTGGTGGCGGCGGAGAACGGGGTGCCCGCCAGCGAGCGAAATGTATTTCTGGATAATCAGCTGGATGCAGATGAGATCACATTCCAGTTTAATCGGCTGCTAAAGCTGGCACGGAAACAAGGTACCGCTCTGGCGATCGGTCATCCTAATTCGCTGACGCTGGCAGTGCTGGAACAGCAGATACCCAAATTGAAGCAACAGGGTATACGCCTGGTGCCGGTGACCGAATTAATTGAATTACAACAGGAAGGTGAACACACATGGCAAGCGTCTTGGTCCCCCTTGCACAAGGATGCGAAGAGCTCGAAGCCATCACTGTAGTGGATCTATTGCGTCGCGCTGGTGTTACTGTGGTGACTGCGGGTTTGGATGATAAACCGGTACAGGCTTCCAGGGGCATGACACTGGTGCCCGACATGACGCTTGATGCCGCGTTAACTCAGGAATACGACATGGTCGTATTACCGGGGGGCTTACCCGGTGCCGATCACCTTGACGGTGATCCGCGCATTCGCGGCCTGATCAAGGAAATGGCCGATAAGGACCGCTATACCGCTGCTATTTGCGCCGCTCCCAAGGTGTTTGCAAGCACCGGTTTGCTGCAAGGCAAAAAGGTGACCAGTTTCCCCGGTGTACTGGATGCGTATGATGACCTCGACTACCGTACCGATCCCGTTGTCCAGGATGGCAAACTTATAACTTCGCGTGGCCCCGGAACGGCCATGGATTTTGCCTTGGTGCTGATCGAGAACCTGGTTGGGAAAGACCGGCGTGATGAAGTCGAAGCGGGCCTGCAAAGACCTTGAGTAGCCGCTAATCAGTATGCAGTATTCCGGCATTCAGATATTCCAGTACCTTGCGGTTGTGCCCTGTCTACACGTTTAATTGCGCAGCGGGACGAGGTGAATCGCCGATAGGCGAGAGAAGGTCCTCTCGGGGAGCGGGACCCCTTGGGGGCGTTCGGGTACCATGAAACAACTCTGTGCGTGTCCGACCCGCCGCGCAGCGCACCCTATAATGGTATGCCGAACAGGTCATAGCTTATCTAAGTCAATAGCCGGTAGGACACGGCATTAACATGCATTGACATAGCCGTGTGTTCCCGTGCCGCCTAGACGGAAAATATGAAGCTCATAGAAGTCGTCGCTGATCCTGGCCAACTGGATGTACTGGTGAGTTTCGTCGCCGAACAGCATGGTGCACTGGATTACTGGTACAGCGAGATTGCTGAAGACCAGCGCCAGAGCATTCGCATGCTCGTCGATGATGAGAATCGTCAATCTGTTCTGGATACCCTGCAGAATCTGCTCGGCAACACGGAAAATGTGCGGATTCTGGTGTTGCCCGTAGAAGCTGTGTTACCGAGGCCGGTTGAGCAAGAGACCCCGAAAGCCGCTAAGAAGACGTCAACCGGATCGACGCGCGAAGAGCTGTACAGCCAGATCGAAAAAAATACGCGACTGGATGGTAATTATCTGATCCTGGTTTTGCTCTCTACTGTCGTTGCGGCAATCGGCTTGTTGGAAAACAATGTTTCGGT
>JBDNAP010000054.1:0-5175 GCA_039768325.1 Thiogranum sp. | reverse complement strand
TGTTGAAATAATGACCGGTGAGGAAAACTAAGTGTTTGATATTATTTGGAGGCGACGCCCGGAGTCGAACCGAGGTCCACGGATTTGCAATCCGCTGCATAGCCACTCTGCCACGTCGCCAAATGCTTATTTATAAAGCAAAAAACCCCGGCTTATCGTACCGAGGTTAATCCGTTTGAACGGCCGAATTTGGAGCGGGAAACGAGATTCGAACTCGCGACCCCAACCTTGGCAAGGTTGTGCTCTACCAGCTGAGCTATTCCCGCGGTAATTCAAACGGGTTATTTTAGGGATGTTGGGCCTGCTGTCAACTCCTTGAAGCGCTCAGGCTTTACTTGAAGCGGACAATAGCGGCCAGGCTGCCTTCAGGTAGATGACCATTGACCAAAGCGTCAGGATCGCCGCCACGTACAACAACAACACGCCAACATCGTTGGTGGGAAAGCCCCACAAGGGTTGTCGGAATAAAAGCAGTAACAGCGCGGTCATCTGTGCCGTCGTCTTGATCTTGCCAATGAATGACACGGCGACCTGGGTACGCTCACCTATTTCCGCCATCCATTCCCGCAACGCCGATATCGCGATCTCGCGGCCAACGATGACAGCGGCCGGGATAACAAACCAGAATGTGGGATTGGTCTGTACCAGCATGATCAACGCAACGGAGACGATCAGCTTATCTGCCACCGGATCCAGAAAGGCACCAAAAGGTGAGGTCTGTTGCAGTTTTCTCGCCAGATAACCGTCAAACCAGTCGGTCAACGCCGCTAAACCAAACAGTGCGGTTGTCGCCACGTGGCTCCATGAATACGGCAGGTAGTGAGCCACCACGAATATCGGAATCAGTGCAATCCGCAGGAAGGTCAATATATTGGGGATAGTCCAGGACATCAAATAATTATCTCAGTTATCGCCGTGGAAGACATCATAGATTTGTTGCGCCAGCGCTCGGCTGATGCCCGAAATCTTACACAAATCCTCAACACCGGCTCGTGCAACTTCCTGTATTCCGCCGAATTGTTTCAAAAGCTGCTGACGGCGCCGGGGACCGACCCCGGGAATGCCCTCCAGTGGCGAGACCTTACGGGCCGTGGCGCGCTTTTGTCTGTGCCCGGTAATCGCAAAACGATGCGCCTCATCACGAATCTGCTGAATCAGATGCAAGGCAGGCGAAGCGCCGTCCAGATCGAGCTGCCGATGTTGGGCGGGAATATGCAGGATCTCCATGCCCGGTTTGCGCTCCGGCCCTTTCGATACCCCGACAATCAGCATTTCGTCAATCTGCAACTCCTCCAGTACTTTGGCCGCAACCCCCACCTGTCCTTTGCCGCCATCGATCAATACGATTTCGGGCAGGCTACAGTCTTCCTTTTTCAAGCGCGTATAACGCCTGAGTAAGGCCTGCTCCATGGCTGCATAATCGTCACCGGCTATAGTATTGCGAATACCGAAACGTCGGTAATCGGACTTCCTGGCACCGTCACGATCAAACACCACACAGGAGGCTACTGTTCCCTCCCCCTGGGTGTGACTGATATCAAAGCACTCTATTCGATTGGGCAGATCATCCAGCTCCAACAGGTTCTGCAGCATCGCCAGGCGCTTTTGCATACCCGCCTGACTGCTCAGACGCGCAGCCAATGCCTGTTCGGCATTCGATACACCCAACTGTAACCAGCGTGCCTTTTCGCCACGCACACGGTGCGACAGACTGACCTTGTGCCCCGCTCTTTCACTCAGCACCTGCTCCAGCAGCAGTTCATCCTCCGGCGCACAATTCATCAACAGCTTTGCCGGTACTGTATGTGACAGGTAGTACTGGGCGATAAATGCCGACAACACGTCCTCAGCGGAACTGTCAGCGGGAATCTTCGGAAAGAACAACTTGTTGCCCAGATTGATGCCTTTGCGGACAAAAAACACCTGAACACAAGCAATGCCCCCGGACACCACACAGGCCAGTATATCCAGATCGCCGGACTCGCCGCTGACATACTGACGCTCCTGAACGCGCCGCAGGCTGCTGATCTGGTCCCGGTAGACCGCAGCCTGCTCATAATCCAGCTGCCCGGCTGACTGTTCCATCCGACGCACCAGTTCATCATTCAATGTGCTGCTTCTGCCTTCCAGAAACAGCTCCGTATGCCGAACATCCCCGGCATAGTCCTCAATACTGATCAAGCTTACACAGGGTGCGGTACAACGTTTGATCTGATACTGAAGACATGGCCGGTTGCGATGACTGAAAAAACTGTCCTCGCACTGTCTGACGCGAAACATTTTCTGCAGCAAATGCAGGCTTTCACGTACCGCGCCCGCGTTCGGATAGGGACCGAAATAGCGACCTTTGCGCCGCCGTGCCCCGCGGTGCAATGCCAACCTGGGGTAATCGTCTTCAGTACTGAGATAGATGTACGGGTAGCTCTTGTCATCGCGCAGTAACACGTTATAACGCGGGCGATGCGTCTTGATCAGATTGTTTTCAAGGATCAGCGCTTCGGCCTCGGTATTGGTAACGGTGACTTCGACACGTTCCATCAGCTGCATCAGGGCCTGCGTCTTGGCTGTCAGCCCGCTTTGCCTGAAATAGCTGGATACCCTTTGCTTCAGATTGCGGGCTTTCCCAACATAGAGTATGGCCCCCTTCGCATCCAGCATGCGGTAGACACCGGGCCGTGTGGTCAGGGTGCGCAGAAAGGATCTGGCGTCAAAATTGTTCTCGAATTTGTCGTCGGCCATCTATCCAGTCCGGATTGCCGCCTTCCCTGGTGACTCTGCGCCCTTTGCAGTGAGAAACAGCGCTTCGTTCGCTTAGAGCTATGCCGTTACGATCTGGCGTCCAGCAACTCTCGGGCGCGCTTGAATATCTCCCCAAACATCGCTTCGCTAAGCCGCCTGGTCTGGGTGTTGTAACGGCTGCAATGGTAGGAATCCAGTAATACCAGTTCGCCCAGCTCATGCTCAGCGCCATGCGCAAACTTATATCTGGATAACGGTAAGGCGAAGGCGCGCAACACGGCATCGTGAGCAATTTTGCCCAGTGCCACGATCACACCTCTTTCCGGAAGCGTTTCCAGTTCAGCCCGAAGAAAGCCATTGCAGTTTTTTATCTCTGCGGTGACAGGTTTGTTCTGTGGCGGCAGGCATTTTACTGCATTGGAAATGCGGCAGCGCTTTAACTTCAGGCCATCGTCATGGGACTCAGACACCGGCCGACTGCCGAAACCATAATCATACAGTGTCTGATAAAGCAGGATGCCTGCGTAATCACCGGTAAAGGGACGCCCGGTACGATTGGCACCGTGCATACCCGGCGCCAGACCCACAATCAACAGTCCGGCATCGGGATCACCGAACGCCGGAACCGGCCTGGCATGATAATCGGGGTACTGCCGGGAAACCTCGTCAAGAAAACTGCTCAGTCGATGACAGCGTTTACATCCTTCGTCAAATACAGGCACACTGTCATTCGCGCACATTCACGGCCTCGGCTATTCGTGTCTGCAGATCCAACACCACGATTTGATGCTCATTGGTGTTGGCGATAAAAAGTTTGTTCCGGTAAACACTCAGGCCACCAGGTTCATTGAGCCTGAAAGAAATCTTGAATGTGCTCACTTCACTGCTCTGCATATCGAGACGTTTGATTTTTGAATTATAGGTATCGGCAATCCACAGCGCATTGCGTTCTGCATCGACGGAAATACCCAGCGGATGTTGCAGGCGCGCCTCTCTTCCCACACCGCTGCGATCACCAAAATCAAACAGCCCTTTGCCGACCAGGGTATTCACGATATTCTGATTCAGATGTATTTCGCGTATGGCAGACGTCTCCGAGTCAACGACATAAAGACGCTCCTCGTGTACGCCCAGCCCGGACGGCTGGGCAAAAGTGGCAGTCTCGAGCGGGCCATCGACGATATCCTCACTGCCAACACCGGCATAACGCTCGATCGCCAGGTGGTTCAGATTCATCCGCCAGATCTGGTGTTGACCGGCCATGGCAATATAGAGATTACTCTCGTGATAACTCAGATCCCACGGCGAATTCAACGCTGCATCCAAGGGTTCACGGAAACTGTCTGATACATAACGACCCTGTTTACCCGTTCCGGCGAGGGTCATCACTTCACCTGTTTTAATCTGGATACGCCGAATTGCATGATTGCCCGTATCTGCAACATACAGAAAGTCACCGACCATCACCATTCCCTGGGGATTATCGAACATCGCCGCTGTTTCACATCCATCCAGCATACCGCCGTTACCAGCGCCGAAGACCCGACGTATTTTGCCATCGTGGTAAGTTTCCAGAATACGATTGTTGCCACTGTCGGCAATATACAGATTATTCCGGCTTGCCAGTACTTTACCGGGGAAACTGAGCATCGAATTCGGTTCGGGTTTGAGGCTCACCGGTGTCGGTGAGTGTTTCAGCACACCTTTCTCTTCGGCCTCATCCAGATGCTTACTGATCAATTCATCCAGCTGTTTGCGACGCCCTTCTCCGCGTAACACACCGACAACATAACCTTCGGGATCAATGAAAATAACCGATGGCCAGGCCTTGATACCGTAAGCACGCCATAACTGGAAAGTCGGATCATGGGCGACTGGATGACGGATATGGTAACGATTAATTGCTTTCTGCAACTGGGTGCCAATGCGTTCATTTTCGAACTTCGGTGAATGTATACCGATTACCGTTAAAGTCTCGGGATATTTATTTTGCAGATAGCGAAGATCCGGCAATACGTGCATACAGTTGATGCAGCAATACGACCAGAAGTCCAATAGAACCACCTTGCCGCGCTGGCTTTTCAAGGTCAGTGCCTGATCGGTATTAAACCATTCCAGCTTGTCTGGCAGTTCCGGTGCCCGAATACGTGTAGGTTCGCCCATTACTTTTTCCCTTCCTCAAGGGTGGCTGTTGTATCCACCCTGCCGATTTTATCACCATTGCGCCGTAAATCCGGGACCTGTTTCAGATTTCCGGATCGATAATAACTGCTAAATGGTTCCGGGAACCTTTACCAGTCCATGGCGGATGGCAAGATGCATCAGTTCCACTTCGGTCTGCACATGAAGCTTTTCCAGAACGCGATTCCGATAACCGTTCACGGTCTTCCGGGTAACACACAGCTGCTTGGCAATAGCCAGTGTACTATTGCCCTC
>JBDNAP010000053.1:0-8727 GCA_039768325.1 Thiogranum sp. | reverse complement strand
TCCCGGATATAGCCACAATGTGGGTAGCCGCCAACAGCTACTGGCCGAATAAATTCGGCCCTACAGAGGAAGAGCCGCCTTAACTTAGTGCCATTCGGCTTGCAAGCCCTTTTTGTTCCCGTTGTCCCCGCAAGCGAGGCATTTGAAAAGCGCTTCAATAGACGATTGCGTTATCCAGACGTGTGTACAGCCGGTCCAGAGTGCCGTATTGCACCTGCATTAAGCCGTTATCCTGTTTTTTGCCGGTATTACGCTTGTTCCAGATCAACTTGCCTGTCCCGGCGTGATAGACACGCAGCAGGCCACCCTTGCAGCCGACAGCTACCCGCGAACTGTCCGGAGAGATATCGGTGACACAGCGTTTGCCTTCGGTCATGGACTGAGTGACTTCCAGCTCGGTGCGCTTGCCGGTTCCGGTGCTCAGCAGTACAACCTTGTCAGCTTTACCATAGGAGTGCGGCAGACCATCATCACCGAACATGATCAGTGAACGCTTGGGTACGACGATTGCAAAGTAGCTCAGGTCCGGTGCAACCTTGACACTGGAAATACGGCGAGGCCTGTGGGCTTCGCCTTCAGCCCATTTCAGAACCTGCTCGGTGCCGGATTCAATATCATAGATATTGCGCAGAGAAATCAGCTTTTTGCCATCTGTGCTGAATTGCAGGGTGCTGAACTGACCGGGAATCGTGAATTCGCTGTCTTCATAGGTCTCGACAACGTGTCTTTTGCCGGTGTCCAGGTCCATGACAGCGAACCGGTCACGGCCGACAAAGGCGATGCGTTTGCCGTTGTCAGTAATCCCCAGCGCGTACACGCCGGCGTCTATATGGTCTACCGACTTAATGACCTTGAATTTGGTGAGGTCCATGATGCGCAGGTCAGAACGATATTCAAAACCGGGATTCTGGCTATCTTTGGCCGCGCTTGTCCTGCAGGTATTCACGACTATGGCTGCATAGTGACCGTTGTTGGAGGGAACCACGGGGCCGAGGTAATCATGGAAGCCGGTTTTAGGATCACAGTTTCCTTTCTCTCTACTGAGCTGTGAAAGCTTAATACGGTTGGCTTGCTTGGCGGAAAAATCCATATAGCCGCCGATGAATTCGGGCATCTGAACGTGATCATTGTTCACCATGCGCCCCAGTGAACTCGGCAGTAGCAGCACCCTGCCATTGGGATAGCTGCCGCTCAGCACGACATCCTTGAAGTTACTGATGCCCCAGCGGCGGCTGCCTACACGACCGTACTGTTGACCGAATATGCTGTCCAGATCCGAACGTTGACCGAGTGCTTCTTCCAGGTCGCCGGTTTCACTGTTCCAGATTTTTATTCCACCGGAGTGTTTCTGTCTGTCCGGCAGGCTGAAACCACTTGCGCCACCGGTGACCAGGTGTTTACCGTCTTCGGAAAAGTGGACCGAGTAGATATCTTCTTCCATGGCGTTCAGCGGTCCGGAAAATACGCTCAGGCAGACCAGGGTGATCGTGAACAGAGTTACTGGATTCATAGGGTATAGTCCCAATGCTGTCTCTAAAATGTGCGCCAATGTATTGACATATCAGTTGGAATGGGATATCGGCTTGGTGCTGTGTTGCTTGAGTGGCAATATGCCGGATTGCCGGGCTAATTGATTGTCAGGAAGAAGAAAATTTTTACCGCTGTTATTAGAATACTGGAATTAGACAAACGCAGGTGCTTGTGGCGGCGCGCGATGCACAAGGGAAGGCAAGCTCTTTTCCAGGGATTGCAACACGGCCAGGGTCTGCTCGGGGCTTCCTGCGTGCGGGTCAGAAAGCGGCCAGGTGCAAGGGCTTGTTGCGATGACCGATGCTCGGTCAGGCGGCCAGTTGTTGCGGCGACTGAAAATAATCGCAGATCCGTTCATCGATCCAGTAGCGGGGGTTCCAAGGGAAAATACCGCCCACAAATCCGACGTGACCACCGGATTCACTCAGTTCCAGTTGCACGCCGGGTCCCAGTTCATCCTCCTCCGGAACAGCATCCGGGGTCATGAAAGGGTCATCCGCAGCGTGCAGGATCAGCGTCGGCGTCTTGATGTTCTTTATGAAGGGACGGCTGCTGGCACGTCGATAGTAATCATCGACACCGTCAAAGCCGTGTAAGGGTGCGGTGACCTGATCATCGAATTGACGAAACGATTTGATCCGGGATAAACGACCGACGTCAATGGGTAAGGCAATGCGTGCCGCCTTGCTGCGGGTCGATCGACGAAGTTTGTACAGGAGATGGGCCTGATAGAGTCTGGAGAATCCGCGTTCCAGCCTGTGTGCGGCGATATCGAGTTCAAAAGGCACCGAGATCGCTACTGCTTTCTTGACCAGCGTCTGATCCGGGTGTTCGCCGAGCCATTTTAACAGCACATTTCCACCCAGAGAGGTGCCGACTATGTAGACAGGGCGCTGTGGCTGCTGTCTCACCAGCCGTTCCAGAATCGTATCGACGTCATCCGTATCACCTGAGTGATAACTGCGTGGCAGGCGGTTGGGTTCCCCGCTGCAACCACGAAAATTAAGCAGCACGACCTGAAAACCGCTGTGGTTGAGCGAATTCATCAAACCCGTGGCGTAATGCGAGTGGATCGATCCCTCAAGGCCGTGCAGCATAAGTACGAGCGGGCCGCTGTTGTGCCCGCTCCAGTCGATATCGAGAAAATCACCATCATCCAGCTCTATGCGCTCACGTGTGAGCGCGGGGAGGTTCCGTCTACGGAAGATATGCGGATACAGTGTCTGCAAATGGGGCCCGGGCAGCCACCAGGCCGCTTTGAAGGCACTGGATCGCTGCGCTCCGTTGCGTCCGGTCAAGCAGCAGAACCTCCGCCCGTGCAGCTGGATGGACGGCTCATTGGTGCTCGCGGTTGGCCGTTAGATCATCGACCACACCAGGGTCGGCCAGCGTTGAGGTGTCGCCAAGGCTGTCGATTTCATTGGCCGCGATCTTGCGCAGGATTCGCCGCATGATTTTTCCGGAGCGGGTTTTCGGCAGCCCGGGCGCCCATTGGATGACGTCGATGGTGGCGATGGGGCCGATTTCAGTGCGTACCAGCTTGACCAGTTCCGTTTTAAGCGCATCGCTGTAATCGACACCCTTGACCAGTGTCACGTACGCGTAAATTCCCTGACCCTTGATATCGTGGGGATAACCGACAACGGCGGCTTCGGCAACATCATCGTGCAGGACCAGGGCGCTTTCCAGTTCAGCCGTACCCAGGCGGTGGCCGGAAACATTCAGCACATCGTCGACACGACCGGTAATCCAGTAATAGCCGTCCTCGTCCCGTCGCGCACCATCACCGGTAAAGTACATGCCCGGATAGGTGGTGAAATAGGTGTTGATGAAGCGCTGGTGATCACCGTACACCGTCCGCATCTGGCCGGGCCAGGGGCGGGTGATGACCAGGTTGCCTTCCGCCGCGCCTTCGAGAAGATTGCCTTCGTTGTCGACCAGGGCGGGAACAACGCCAAAAAACGGCAGTGTGGCCGAACCCGGTTTGAGTGCCGTGGCGCCCGGCAGTGGCGTGATCAGATGGCCACCGGTTTCGGTCTGCCACCAGGTATCCACGATCGGGCAGCGCGCATCGCCAACCACCTTGTGGTACCACTCCCAGGCTTCCGGATTGATCGGTTCGCCGACAGTGCCCAGCAGTCGCAGCGAGCTTCGTGAAGTCTTTTTGACCGGTTCCTCACCTTCGCGCATCAGTGCGCGGATGGCGGTCGGTGCGGTGTAGAAGGTGCTGATCTGGTGCTTGTCACAGACCTGCCACAGGCGCGAAGCGTCCGGGTAGGTGGGTATGCCCTCGAACATCAGGGTGGTCGCACCGTTGTTCAGTGGTCCGTACAGGATATAGGTATGTCCGGTAATCCAGCCGACATCTGCAGTACACCAGTAGTTTTCGCCTTCATGATAATCGAACACGTACTTGTGGGTAATTGCGGCGAATAACAGATAACCGCCCGTGGTATGCAGTACGCCTTTGGGTTTGCCGGTCGAGCCCGAAGTGTAGAGGATAAACAGCGGGTCTTCTGCGCCCATCGGTTCCGCTTCACAGTCACTGTTCACTGTGGCGGCAATTTCGTGCAGCCAGACATCACGTTGCGCATGCCATTGCACATCGCCACCGGTGCGTTTGACGACAACGACGCTGTGTACATTGGGACAGGACTCCAGTGCCTTGTCAGCGTTGCTCTTGAGGGGGACGGATTTGCCACCGCGTACACCTTCATCGGCGGTGATCACCACGCGACAGTCTGAATCCAGCACACGGTCTTTGATGGATTCGGGAGAAAAGCCGCCGAAAACGACCGAGTGAACGGCACCAATACGCGCGCAGGCCAGCATGGCGAAGGCAGCCTCGGGAATCATCGGCAGATAGATACAGACCCGATCACCTTTTTTTACACCGCGTGCTTTGAGAACGTTGGCAAAGCTGCACACTTCGCGATGCAGTTCGCTGTAGCTGATCTTTTTGTCTTCGCTGGGGTTGTCGCCTTCCCAGATGATGGCGACCTGGTCTCCACGGGTTTCCAGGTGGCGGTCCACGCAGTTGTAACAGACGTTAAGTTCGGCGCCCTCAAACCAGGCGATTTTACCCTCGTTGAAATCCCATTCCAGCACCTTGTTCCAGGGTTTGAACCAGCTGACGAATTTTTCGGCCTGTTCCGCCCAGAAACCTTCGGGGTCGTCAACGGAGTTCTTGTACATCTCCTGGTAAAGCGCTGCATCGATATGTGCCTGTGCGGCGAAAGACTCGGATACTGGATAGACTTTTTCCTCGGACATCTTGGCTTCTCCTCTGGCTGGTATGGCTGGACTCTTATAGTATAGAGCAGGATTTTTATAGGGCCTGACGATATTGTACGGAGTTTTGGAAACCGGTATCAATGCTCCTCGATCATTCGGGTATCGGGAATCCGCCCCGATTTCCAGTTTGGCACCGCCCAATCCCAGAAATCGGCCAGTTGACTGTCTTCGAGCCCTGCGGGGATACGCTGGCCGAGAAAGCGCAGCGCGGCGGTCAGCGCGGATACGGCCCGTTGCGGAGACACCGCGGGCGCGTTGGTTTGCTTGCTCAGTTTTTCACCGTTTTCGTTAACCGCAACGGGCAGGTGAAGGTAACGGGGTATTGCGCAACCCAGTGACTGCAGCAGAAAGATCTGTCGGCAGGTGGAATCCAGTAAATCGGCACCACGAACGACGTCGGTGATTCCCTGCTCGGCGTCGTCAACGACCACTGCCAGCTGATAGGCGAACAACCCGTCCGCCCGCCGTATGATGAAATCGCCGCTTTTTTCAGGCAGCCATTCTTCGCTATTACCCTGTAAGCGATCACGGAAACGGACAGCAAGGTCTGGCACACGCAGACGCAGGGCGCGCGCTTCACGGCCTTGCGGCAGCCCGTTTCGGCAGGTGCCCGGGTAGACATCGCCACTGCCCATGCGTAAAGCGTTTTCCTGAATATCCTTGCGTGAGCAGCCGCAGGGATAGACCAGTTGCGCATGCTCAAGCCGTTCCAGGGCTTGCTGATAGGCGTTGTGGCGCTGGCTCTGGTACATAACCTCGCTGTCCCAGTAGAGGCCAAAAGCTTCCAGAGTGCGAAGAATATCGTCGGCGGCACCGCTGACTTCGCGGGGTGGATCGAGGTCTTCCATGCGCACCAGCCACTCGCCACCGCAAGAGCGGGCATCGAGAAAACTGCCAACCGCTGCGATCAATGAACCGAAGTGCAGTGGTCCGGTGGGCGAGGGCGCGAAGCGTCCGCGATACGTTTTATTGTCGACAGGATGCAATTGATTCGATTATGTCTTTCGCAGCTGTTGCGATAAGTGCCATAAAAAAACCGGCCTGACGGGCCGGTTCTGTCTGCGCGGGGCAGATTCAAGGAACAGATTCAGAATCTGTTCCCGGATATACGCTACCCCGTCAGCCCATTTGCTTCTCACGGATCTCATCGAGCGTCTTGCAGTCGATACACTGGGTCGCAGTAGGCCTGGCCTCGAGGCGCCGAATGCCGATCTCGACACCGCAGGCATCGCAGTAACCATAGTCTTCATTTTCCAGATTCATCAGCGATTCATCGATTTTCTTGATCAGCTTTCGCTCACGATCGCGCGTGCGCAGTTCCATACTGAAGTCCGACTCCTGGGTGGCACGGTCGTTAGGGTCAGGGAAATTGGCGGCTTCGTCCTGCATGTGGTGGACGGTGCGATCAACCTCCTCCATCAGTTCGCGTTTCCAGGCGAGCAGAATCTGGCGGAAATGCTCGGTCTGCGCTTCATTCATGTATTCTTCGCCACGCTTCTCGACATAGGGCGCGATACCGGGGACCGGGCCAGCGTGAGAAGCGAGGGAAGGCGGTGCCGGCTGGCGTTCTGTTTTCGCCTTTTTCGGCTTGGCTTTGCGCACCGTTTTTTTACTGGCAGCCTTCAGGGGCGCGGCTTTTTTCGCGACGCTTTTATCCTTTTTTGCCGTTTTTTTGGCAGCTACCTTTTTCTTTGCCGCCACCTTACTGGCAACGGTTTTTTTCTTTGCCACTGCTTTCTTTGCGACAGCTTTCGTCTTCGCCTTGGCTTTGGTCTTCGCGGCCTTTTTCTTGGCAGCCATTCAACTTCTCCCAACCTGAATAAAATTAAGCCGTGCTCTATATCAAATTTCCGAATGCCCGGCAAGTTTTTTCACCGGCCGTAATCAAGTGCGCTAGTTTCCGGTTGTGAATGGGCTGAGTCAAGAGTAAAGATTGCCAAACTTTTATGAATGAATTCCCCTTGTTGCCGGTTTTGTCTCTGCGGTACGCTAGTCCCTGTAGGATTGCAACGGAGTAGCGGGTGTATGAGCAGGCTGACAACGCTGTTATTTGATGTGGACGGCACATTGGCTGAAACCGAAGAGATTCACCGCCAGTCCTTTAACAGGGCTTTTAAACAGGCCGGTTTGGACTGGCACTGGTCGCAGGATTTGTACGCCGAGTTGCTGGCTGTTACCGGCGGTAAAGAGCGGATTCGGCACTACCTGAGCAGGTATCTGCCGGATTTTGACGTGGCCATGAGGCTGGATGAATACATAGCCGGCCTGCACGCGGCAAAAACCGATATCTATACCAGCACGGTGTCGTCCGGTGATGTTCCCATGCGACCGGGTGTCAGGCGCTTGATCGACGAAGCGCGCCAGGCCGGCCTGCGGCTGGCTATCGCTACAACCACCACACCGGTCAATGTCACAGCGCTTTTAGAGCACAATCTGGCCGCGGATTCGGAAGCCTGGTTCGATGTGATCGCGGCCGGTGGTATGGTTCCGGCCAAAAAGCCTGCACCGGATATCTATTATTACGCAATGGAAAAAATGTCGGTGCGTGCCGATGCGTGCCTGGCTTTGGAAGATTCTGCAAATGGCTTGCGTTCGGCACAGCAGGCCGGTCTGGAAACGCTGGTCACCGTCAGCCAGTATACCGGCGATCACGATTTCGAAGGCGCCGCGCTGGTCGTTGACCAACTGGGTGAACCCGACAGCCCGTTTTCCGTGATTGCGGGTGACGCGGGCGATTATACCTATGTCAGTGTAGACCTTTTGCAGGATTTACACGCTCGCATGACCGCATGACCGCATCACGCCTGAATTACATTGCTCCATTTCACGCCATGGCGTTACTGGCACGTGCCCGGGCGCTGGAAGCGCAGGGTCGCTCCATTGTGCACATGGAAATCGGAGAGCCCGATTTCGCCACGCCTCCACCGGTGGTCGAAGCCGGGATTCGCGCTCTCCAGCAGGGCAAGACCCACTACACGCCGGCAGTCGGCCTGCGCGAACTGCGTGAAGTTATCGCCGATCACTACCTGAGACAGTTTGAGGTGCAGATTGATCCGCGGCGGATTGTGGTCACACCCGGCGCCTCCGGTGCGCTGCAACTCATTCTCGCGCTGTTGGTCGATCCGGGCAGTCAGGTGCTGATGACCGACCCGGGCTATCCCTGCAACCGTAATTTCGTTTTTCTGTTCGAGGGTGAGCCGGTTATGGTTCCGGTAGACGCGCAACAGCACTACCAGCTCAGTGCCGAACTGCTGGAACAGTACTGGGGCGAACGAACGTCCTGCGTAATGGTTGCGAGCCCGTCAAATCCCACGGGGACTGTTATTTCCCAGGAGAGGCTGGGCACTTTGCTGCAGAAGGTGCGTGACCGAGGCGGGCAGTTGATTGTCGATGAAATCTATCAGAGCCTGTGGTACGAGGAGGCGCCGCAAACGGCGCTCGCGCTGGGTGAGGACGTTTTTGTCATAAACAGCTTCTCCAAGTATTTCGGTATGACCGGTTGGCGTCTGGGCTGGCTGGTAGCGCCCCATGACGCTATCGACCACCTGGATACACTGGCACAGAATTTGTTTCTTTCCGCGCCGACACCTGCACAGCATGCCGCGTTGACGGCGTTCCAGCCGGAGACGCAGACCATTCTGGAACATCGCCGGCAGGAATTTCAGCGCCGCCGCGATTTTCTGTTGCCCGCCTTGCGGGGGCTCGGATTCGATATTCTGGTGGAGCCGCAGGGGGCTTTCTACCTGTATGCCGATTGCAACCGCATTACGCAGGACAGTTATACTTTCGCGACTGATCTGCTGGAAAAAGCGGGTGTGGCAATAACACCAGGCGTTGATTTTGGCCGGCACAAGGCAGCCCGGCACGTTCGATTTGCCTACACCACCTCGATGCAACAGCTGC
>JBDNAP010000351.1:0-8127 GCA_039768325.1 Thiogranum sp. | reverse complement strand
CTGTGCGGCATCGCCGTCTGTGGACTCGGCCACGCCCACCCTGCTGTCAGCGAGGCCATCTGCAATCAGGCGCGGCGCCTGCTGCATACATCCAACCTGTACCAGATCGGCTTGCAGGAAGAACTGGCCAACGAACTGTGTCGTGTCGCTGAAATGGATCGTGTCTTTTTCAGCAATTCCGGTGCCGAAGCCAACGAAGCTGCACTAAAAATGGCCCGTCTCTATGGCCACCGGAAAGGTATCGACACACCACAGGTGATTGTCACCGAAGGCAGCTTTCACGGCCGCACCATGGCCACCCTGACGGCAACCGGTAACCGCAAGATACAGGCCGGGTTTGAACCGCTGGTTCCAGGCTTCCTGCGTTCACCCTATGATGATATGGACGCCGTTCGCACCATTGCCCGGAACAGCCCCAATTGCGTTGCGGTTCTGGTCGAACCCATAACCGGCGAGGGCGGCATTCGCATTCCTGATGAAAAATACCTGGTGGAACTCAGGGCGCTTTGCGACGAATACGGCTGGCTGATGATACTGGATGAAATCCAGACCGGTATGGGGCGGACCGGCCGCTGGTTTGCACATCAGCACGCCGGCATTAAGCCCGACGTCATGACCCTGGCAAAGGGCCTGGGCAATGGTGTACCTGTCGGTGCCTGCCTGGCGCGCGGTCCTGCGGCTGGTATTTTCAGGCCGGGTAATCATGGCTCGACCTTCGGCGGCAACCCACTGTCGGCCAGTGCAGCACTGGCTGTATTGCATACCCTGGAGCAGGACGGTCTGGTTCAACGCGCCGGGCAATTGGGCAGTTATCTGCTCGAACTGTTCAGGCAGCGCCTGGACGGGCTGGAAGGTGTCGTATCCATCCGTGGTAAAGGCCTGATGCTGGGCATAGAACTGGACCGCGCCTGTGGTGAGCTGATGCAACGGGCTCTAAAACGTAAGCTGTTGATCAATGTCACGGCGGATAAGGTTGTCCGTTTACTTCCGCCACTGATTCTGAGCGATGAGCAAGCCGGGCTAATTGTCTCGACTGTCAGTGAACTCATCGAAACTTTCCTGGGTGAAGAATGATGAGCGTGAGACATTTTCTTAGTTTGCTGGATTTATCATCTGACGAACTGCGCCAGCTGATCGAGCGCGCCATCGAACTCAAACAGTGGCAAAAACAGGGGCGGATATATGAACCGCTGAAAAATAAAGTCATGGCCATGGTGTTCGAGAAATCATCGACCCGCACACGCGTTTCGTTTGAGACGGGCATGGTCCAGTTAGGCGGTCATGCCATGTTTCTCTCACCCAGGGACACCCAGTTCGGCCGTGGGGAACCCATCGAGGACAGCGCCCGGGTACTCTCCCGCATGACAGACGCCGTCATGATACGCACCTTCGAACAGGAAAAAGTCGAGCGTTTTGCCGAGTATTCGGTTTCACCTGTGATTAATGCCTTAACGGACAAATACCATCCCTGCCAGTTACTCGCCGACATGCAGACCTGGTTTGAACATCGCGGCGAAATCCGTGGCGCCAGCGTTACATTCATCGGCGATGGCAATAACATGTGCCATTCCTACATCAATGCCGCAAGACAGTTTGATTTTCAGCTGCGTGTTGCGACACCCCCAAGCTACAAACCCGATGCTGATATAGTCGCCATGGCCGGGGAACGGGTCACCCTGTTTGAACAACCGCATGAAGCCGCCGAGGGCTCGGACCTGATCGTCACCGACGTGTGGGCCAGCATGGGCCAGGAAGAAGAACAAGGAGAACGCGAAAAGGTTTTCGCCGGGTTCCAGGTCAACGCCGAGCTGATGGCCGTTGCCAGCAAGGATGCGCTCTTTATGCACTGCCTGCCGGCTCACCGCGGCGAGGAAGTGACTGCCGATGTTATCGACGGGCCAAAGAGCGTGGTCTGGGAGGAAGCGGAAAACCGTCTGCACGCCCAGAAAGCGTTGCTCGAATTTCTGCTTTCTTGATAGTTCACCACTATCGCCAATGCGTTCGCTGGCTCGCGCATGGCCCGCTAGGCAGCACCAACGGAACGATCAATACACTTGCTGCAGCGCCCCAGAGGAAAATGGCAACGGAATACGCTACCGTTATCAGGCTCGCTTTCGATCTCCAACCATCCTTCATGTCTCAACAGTACGTGTTTGACAATGGCAAGCCCCAAGCCGGTACCACCGGTGGAGCGCGAACGGCCGGTGTCAACCCGGTAGAAACGCTCGGTCAAACGCGGTATATGATGAGTCGCTATGCCCACCCCGGAATCCTCGACGGAAAACACCGCTTCATCATCTGACACTTTCCAGCGAACGGTAATGAGCCCCCCTGCCGGGGTGTAACGAATCGCATTGAATACCAGGTTTGAAAACGCGCTGTAAAGTTCGGACTCGCGTCCTGTCAGACATAGGCTGCGGTCCACATCCAGCTCTATGACATGCGCCTCCTGCCTGCCGAGTTCGCGCGCCTGGTTAACCATCGAATCAATCAGCCTGTGAACCAGGACGGGCTCGGGGTCGGCCTGTGGAACTTCCGTTTCCAGGCGTGAGAGCAGCATCAGATCTTCGACGATACGATTCATGCGCTCGGTCTGCTTGCGCATACTTTTTAACTGCTTGGCGTAGTCTTTCCCGAATCCCTGCTCGTCAAGCAGGGTCTCCAGGTAACCGGATATCACCGTTAGAGGACTACGCAATTCATGCGAAACATTGGCCACGAAATCCTGCCGCGTCCGTTCCAGGCGCTGCATTCTGGTCATATCGCGGGCCACCAGCAGACGACGATTGCCCGAATAAGGGATAACGCGAATCCTCAGCGTGAGATCTTCATCCACCGGGGACGGTATTTCAATCGCCTGTTCGTAGTTTTCCTGCTGCTGCAGGTAATCGAGGAAGGCCGGGGATCGCAGCAGATTACTGATACGCTGACCGCTGTCCCGCGGATACGTGAAACCCAGAAATCGGGCCGCGGCGTCATTCCACCATTCGATCTCGTCGCTGCCGGGCGCCAGTTCTACGATGGCGTCAGGCAATGCAACGGTCATTTTGTGAAAGCGTTTGAGCAGGCGACGCAAATCACGCTTGCGCTTGCGGTGACGCTGCTGCAGGCGATAGATGTGCTCGAACACATCGTCCCAGATACTACCGGTCCGCGGCGGGCGGAATTTCTTGCCCTTGCGCAACCAGCCAAGCAAGCGGTGCACATTATACAGCTGCCAGCCAAGGTAGGCCGTGATGAAGATCAGCAGCCCAATCCCGATATGCCCGATGAAGGACCCGACAAGAATGCCCCCTAGAAGAAATCCGGCGATACGCAGCAGTTCATTCCGCCAGGGCTTGCTCACACTCAGTCTCTGATCGAGAAACGGTAGCCGGCGCCGCGGACTGTCTGAATAAAACGATCGTAGGTCTGCGCGGCCAAGGCCTTGCGCAGGCGGCGTATGTGCACATCCACCGTTCGCTCCTCGACAAAAATACCACGACCCCAGACATGGTCGAGCAACTGTTCCCGACTGTACACCCGATCGGGATTGCTCATAAAAAAGTGCAGCAGGCGGAACTCGGTTGGAGCCAGATTCAAAGGTGTTCCATCCGCCTGAACCCGGTGCCCTACCGGGTCCAGCTCCAGACCCGCAAATTCAAGGGATCGATCTTCGCCAACCGCCCGGCTGCGCCGCAATACGGCATTGATACGGGCGATCAGTTCACGCGGAGAAAACGGCTTGGTAACATAATCATCAGCGCCCACCTCCAGACCGTACACGCGGTCATTCTCCTCAACCCGTGCAGTCAGCAGAATAATGGGGAGTTTCGCGGTCACGTCCTCCCGTCGCAAACGCCTGGCCAGGTCCACCCCGCTCAGACCCGGCAACATCCAGTCCAGCAATACCAGATCGGGGGGATTGGAGGCGATGGCAACCAGCGCCTGCTCGGCATCCGCGGCCTCTTCAAACTGCAAGCCGGCTTTTTTCAATGCAAAACCAATCATTTCCCGGATTGCGTGTTCATCTTCAACCACCAGAATACGCTTCATTTTCACTTCTCAATCAGTCACCCGGAATCTGCCTGACGACAGCCGTAAATACCCTGCAAGGCAATTTTAAAAAACCAGCAGGTCTTGAGGGAGTACCAGTACACCCTAGAAATGTTACATTTATATGACGCAATAGTGTAAGGGGTCTCAAAATGTGCCTGGCCGGACCAGTGACCTGCATACACTAGCGCACCTCGTCAGAAACATTTCGGTCTGACCCGGAGAACAAGGGGGGTAAACAGCTGCCATGTGTCGGATTGCCGCTTATCTGGGAGAACCGCTTGCGCTCGGCAAACTCCTCATCGAACCCGCGCACAGCCTGCAGGTCCAGGGCTGGGCGCCCAGGGAGCTGAAATACGCAACGCTTAACGCAGACGGTTTTGGTTTTTCCTGGTATGCAGACGATGGGCAACCGGCGGTCTATGTCAACCCCGCCCCGATCTGGACTGACCCTAACCTGCCACACCTCGCACGCACGCTGGTCAGTGATTTATGGATTGCCAGTGTGCGCAGTGCCAGCGAGGGTAACCCGGTCAATCATGCCAACACCCAGCCGTTTGCCGACGAAGAATTTCTGTTCGACCACAATGGATTGATCGATGAGTTTCACAGTCAGGTCCGACCCAGGCTGGTTACCGATCTCGACCCCACGTTGCTGCCATCAATACGCGGCAATACCGAATCCGAGTACCTGTTTGCCGCACTGCGTCAGATTCTGGCGGATGATCCGGACCTTGCCGTGGAGTCTGCGCTGGCGGAACTGATGCAACGTATCGAACGCTGGGTCGACGGTTGCCGGTCTCTACTCACCATGGTGGTGAGCGACGGTGAACGTCTGTACGCGGTACGCCATGCACTCGGTGACAGCTGTCCCACGCTGTATTATACGACCGACGATGAGGCTTTCCCGAATGCGCAGCTGATAGCCTCGGAACGAATGACCGACTCCCCGTTCTGGCAGATTGTGCCGGAACACCGGATTCTGATACTCGATCCGGAGAAACCGCCGGAATTACTGGCATTGTGAATACGGATTTACTGATCAGCGAGCTGGAGCAGGCGCAGTCCCTGTTACTGGCAGTGGCTGAAGAGGTTGACGAAACCACCTTGCGCAGGCAGTACCATGCTGACCTGAGCCCTCTGGGCTGGCATCTCGGGCATTGCGTATTTACTGAATGCCTGTGGCTGCACGAAAAGCTGCGTGGCGATAACAGCGTCACCCGACCCATCACCGATTTTTACACCCCGCCACACACACCCAAAAGCGAACGCGGCAAATTGCTGCCACCGAAAGAGTCCCTGCTGGCCTGGGCACAGGAGCTGCAGGCCTTCAATCTCCACACACTGCGCAATCTGCGTCCTGAATGGCGTACACACCCTCTGCTCGAGGACGACTATGTCATTCATTTCCTCATTCAGCATAACAGTCAGCATTACGAAACCATGCTGATGATACTGACTCAGAAAGCACTCGCAGAATTCAGACCCGACGGCGGCTCATACCAGACACTGCAGGCGATGACACTGAGGCGGGAATCGGTCGATATCCCTGCCGGCCACTATCGGGTTGGCGGTAAACGGCCCACCGCCTGTGACAACGAAGTACCACCACAGCGAGCCGAACTGGGCCCGTTTGCGATCAGCAAACATCCGGTAAGCAACGCTGAATTTCTTGCTTTCATGGAAGACGGCGGTTACCGACGCGAAGAACTCTGGGGGCAAGCCGGCTGGAGCTGGCGCCAACAACACAACATTGTGCACCCGGACCACTGGCGACAGAGCAAAGAGGGAGACTGGTATGCCGTCGCCATGCGCGGCGGATACGAACTGACGGGCACTGAACCCGTATCCGGTATCAGCCACTATGAAGCCAGAGCCTTTGCCCGCTGGGCAAATGGCCGCCTGCCGCATGAATACCAGTGGGAAGCCGCCTGCCGGACAGGGGTTCTTGAGCAGACCGGGCGGGTCTGGGAATGGTGTGACAACACCTTCCATCCTTATGAGGGTTATTCACCCTTTCCCTACCCCGAATACTCACAACCCTGGTTCGACGGGCAGCACTACAGCCTGCGCGGGGGCAGCCTGCACACCCGGCCATCGATCAAACGCCCCAGCTTCCGGAATTTTTTTGCTGCCGACAAACGCCATATACTCGCGGGTCTGCGCTTGACCTACCGGCATTCTTGAACAAATGCGCTCTCTGCCGCTGAACCAAACCAGGTTCGGCCCGCAAAGCATACAAATAAACTGCTTTACAATCAATTCACTGCATGATTCTTCCTGCTTGCCCGCTGGTCCCCCGCGGGTCCGGGGGTCGAGCCTGAACGGCGCTAATGTCTAGCCGACATCCATGCCGAGTTCGTTTACAATCACCCTATGGCCGAATCAAACAAACACAATACGCGCCGCCTCGGCAAAAGCATGACCTTTGTAGCCTGGATCATCGCCCTGTCATTGTTTACCTTTTTCTTTGAAAACAGACTGGCCAAGCAACGCAACCCCAACCAGGCCGTCTATAGCCGCGTCAACGCCGCCGGCGTTCAGGAAGTCGTCCTGAAGCGCAACCGCTTTGGACACTATGTCACCACCGGCACCGTCAACGGGCACGCCGTCGAGTTCCTGCTCGATACCGGCGCCAGTGACGTTGCCATCCCCGCCGAACTCGCCGATAAACTGGGCTTGAGACGCGGGGTACCGGTGCAATACCAGACTGCCAACGGAGTTGTGACCGCTTACCGAACAATAATCGACAGCATTTCGATCGGCCCCATGATTGTTGAGAATGTACCGGCCAGCATCAACCCCGGCTTCCGCGATATGGAAATCCTGCTAGGGATGAGCGTTCTCAAACACATCGAATTTGCCCAGCGCGGAGATACCCTGATCCTGCGGCCGTATGAGTGATCTTGTTGGAAAGCTGACAGTCTGGAGCGGTGAGCTGGCCGGTTTATTGTGGGGGAACGGACTGACACTGGTCATTCTGCTGGGTATGGGACTGTACCTCACCATCCGCCTGGGACTGGTTCAGATTCGTGGCTTCCGACATTCCATCGCGCTGATTTCCGGTACCTATCATTGCCCGGAGCATGAAGGTCAGATCACCCATTTTCAGGCCCTGTCCACCGCTTTGTCCGCCACAGTGGGCACCGGCAATATCGCCGGTGTGGCCACGGCGATTTCCCTTGGCGGTCCCGGTGCACTGTTCTGGATGTGGATGACGGCGTTTTTTGGTATGGCCACCAAGTTCACCGAGTGCACGCTGGCATTGAAGTTCCGCCAGATCGACGAGCATGGCGAAATATCCGGTGGCCCGATGTATACGCTACTGCATGGCTTGCAGATGAAACGTATGGCCATGCTGTTTGCCAGCTTCGCGCTGATTGCATCGTTCGGGATCGGCAACATGGTCCAGGCCAACTCGGTTGTCGACGGCCTCGGTTACCTGTTTCCGGAAATCCGTAACAACGCCTGGCTGGTGGGTGGTGTGCTGGCCTTTCTGGTCGGCATGGTAATACTGGGCGGCGTGCGACGCATTGCCCGCGTTGCCAGCACCATTGTGCCTTTTATGGCCTTGCTTTATGTTGGTGCCGCGATTCTGGTACTGATCAACCATGCCGGACAAATAACTTCTGCGCTGATGACAATTTTCAATCATGCGCTGAATCCCTGGGCCGTTGGTGGCGCCGCAGTCGGTGAAGCCATACGCTGGGGTGTGGCACGCGGCCTGTTTTCCAACGAGGCTGGCCTGGGCTCATCGCCCATGGCGCACGCTGCGGCAAAAACCAATGAACCGGTCCGCGAAGGACTGGTCGCCATGATGGAACCCTTTATCGATACCCTGGTGATCTGCACCATGACCGGTCTTGTCATAGTGGTCACTGGCGCCTACACACTGCAGCAGGAAGACCTGGTCGGTGCCGCACTGACCGCACACGCCTTTCAGAGCTCGATTGGCGTGGCCGGTGCCGGCGTGGTCGGTATCGGGCTCAGTCTGTTTGCCTTTTCGACTATTATCGCATGGTCTTACTACGGTGATCGTTCAGCACGTTTTTTATTCGGTGAACGCGCGGTACAACCCTACCGCCTGCTGTT
>JBDNAP010000350.1:0-3773 GCA_039768325.1 Thiogranum sp. | reverse complement strand
GTGGTTTTTCCTTACCCGTCGTTCAGGCAGATGCCTGATCCATCACCCAATACGTCAGATCACGCCCCAGAAGACCCGACAATTTTTCCACATCAGCCCTGTAATAGCTAAGCAGTGTTGCACGCATACTGTCCGACAATTCCTGCTCTTTCTCGGTCGCCTTGTTAAACTTCTTGATGCGCTTGCGCAGGCCTTTGAGTCTCGAGAAAGTCTTTGCGTTGCTGAGCTGAATCAGTCGAAACGCCCAGGGTGGCGGGTTCATCACGAACTGCTGCAGCAGGTGCGATTTGTAACCGGCGTTTCCACGCTTGGCTTTGAATTCGCTGCGGCCATCGTCATCCACACCAAGAAACTCCAGAAGTTTTTCATAGACGCTGCATGGATTATTAATGAAATCGTCGAACACCACGACGTGACAGCGTTCTCTGCCGGCAGTCTCGAACAGCCGCTCAATGTGATGACCCAGCCTGGCAACTTCTCCGTATTGCAACAACTGCGGAAGCCGGCAGCGTTTCGGGATGGAGCGCCCGGCACGTCGCTCTTCCTGCAGCGCCCACGCCTGCGAAAAATCCTTGACATCTTCATCGAGTGAAAACAGCAAGCGCGCATGGTAGGAACGCAGCATATCCACCGGATTTCTCACCGAAGCAATGAATTTCGCCCGATTGTCGAATGCCAGCGCCTGCCGGATAGCGGCAGGTTCATATAGATAGGACACCGATCCGTCACCAATGGCCTGAGAATCCAGCGCCAGCTTGGGATGAAAACGCTCGAGGTACAGACGCTGAACATCCTCGATCGGTAGCTCTGAGCGATCCTCCATGAGGAAATGGGTTTCTTTCGGTTTCGAGAAACTGATACGCGGATTATCGGCGAGCGCCTGGCTCAATGCGCTGGTCCCGCAACGCGGTGCCCCGACCACATAGAAACTGGGCGGCAGCTCCGCCAGGACGTTAGTCACCAGCGCAGGGGCGGCACCCTGGACGAAGGCCATGATATCGGCTTTGCAGCGGGGTGTTTCGGCTTGCGGTGTCGTCTTCATAGCGTTGAAATCCTGTCGTACCTAAAAGTGCCGGCTTTAACGGCTGACTAGTGCTGACGTTCCCACTCATGCAGGTTTTTCATGGGGTCCCTGACATAAGCGCTGTATTTGAATCCATTGATCAATGATTGGGTCAGCAACCGCCCCGGCAGGCGCATTGGTCGGTCGACATCGAAGAACAGCACAACCCGCTCTTCATCGGTATTGTTCTGCACCTCATGCTCATAGTAGTCATCAAATACGATGCATTCGCCCTCTTTCCAGTGTAGAACGCGATCGTCAACCCGAATCCAGCAGTTCCCGCTGTCCCCGGGAATTTTCAAGGCAAGGTGAATACGTATAATACCATTGGTTGGTCCCCGATGCGGAGGGATGCGGTAGTGCGGTGCCAGTATTGAGAACCCGGCGTTGCGCAGGCTTGGCACCTGCTGAAGCAATCGGGCCGTTTGCGGGCAACGCCGACAATTAGGCTCAAACCTGTCACCGAAAACGTTGAGCACCAAAGTCTTCCAGTTGTAACCGGTGGATATTCGCTTTTGATACGGAGAAACCTCGTGAAAGCTGGGCAGACTGTCGCGACTCTTGAGTACGTTGTTCAACTCTGCCCGGATTGTCCGCCAGTCGCTTTCCAACGCTGCAATCCATGGGAAGACGGACCGGTCAAAAACCGGTTGATCGCCAATCAGGGACTGGCGCCCGATAAAACCGGCCAGCGTATTGAGCAGAAAACCTGCTGATCGTTTGACCGTTTTACGCCTGACAGAGCGGATTATTTCACGCATCGTTTTAAGTTATTATTTATGCTTATTAATCCAGCCGTTTTCGCGGGCAACAGATCCACCCGAAATCCTTGGCCTTATGCTCATCACGTACATTCAATTTTCGCTATTTTAGAACAGCTATGGTTGATTTTTCCACAGACGTTTTCGAACCATAACAACAGGCTGAGCATCAATAAGTTACGCCGCAAATAACAGCATTTATGAGGATATAGTCGCCTTACCGGTGGCTCCATGACCCGCTTAAGCCATAAACAGCGGGGTCTGGTCCTGAATCTTGATGCCTCGATTCAAGTTGATTTCAAGATTCTGGACATGCCCCCACAGAAAAGATCAGGGTGTCAGAAAAGGATGCTTATCGCTCACATTCTCTGCACCGAACTGGAGTTCCACACGGTTTCTGAGTTCGCGGTAACGCTCTGTCGTCGCTGCCGTCGAACCTTTCTCACCAAGCTGGTGGAGATGCAGACCGGTTACACTATTGATCATCTTGATATGCACATCGATCCTGATGTCTTCCGCATCCCGGGCCTTAAACTGCATTCTGTACTGCGCATAACGTTCAGCGCTTTTCACTGGATCGGGATCGGGGATCAACTGGTAACCCAGGTCCTCCAGCATAGCGGTGATTTCTCCCGGCATGTACTGAGCAGCCGGCAGCTGACGGGTATCGATCATCAGGCTCTGACTACCGGTTGTGGCACAGCCCGCAAGCCACAGGTGCATCAGAGCGATCAGGGCCACAATGGCGAATAAGGGCGATGCTGACTCCATGCGTTTCATACTAATTCCTTCCAGTGACAAACGGGGATAGAAATATAGCCGATCACACGCTACCTTTTTTATTGTTTAAGCCGGCAATTGGAGTGTGGTCGACCGGGCAGTCTGCTGCCAGCGATATCGCGCCGCAGGGCGGCGCTCCTACGAATTGTATTCAAGTGCCGGATTGAAGTTATCATTATACCTGCAGCGATCCGGAATCTGCATTACACTGAGGATTGGCGGGACAAAGAAAAGTCAGAAACCATTCGACATGACTGATGAAGCGACTGACAAGGCATACCAGCTGAGTTTCGCCGCACCCACAGCGGACCACCTGCAAATCTGCCTGGCGGGAAACTGGCAGGTCAGGCATTCCTTGCCGGCAGCCACGCAACTCGACACCGAACTCAAAAACCGCCCCAAGCTGCGGCAGATCGGTTTCGATAGCAGCGCCATGACGGGTTGGGACAGCGCCCTGCTGACCTTCCTGGTACGGGTAACGGCAATCGCCACACAAAATAATCTGACGGTTGATCAGAGCGGCTTGCCCGACGGCGTGCGGCGTTTGCTGCAGCTGGCCGCGGCGGTCCCGGAACGTAAGGGCGCCCGACGCGAGTCGAGCAAAGTGTCTTTCCTCGCCCGCGTCGGTAACCAGGCCAGCGCCGCAGCCGGTTCAACAACCGAGGTACTGGCGTTTGTGGGGGAAGTCACCCGCAGCCTGGGCCGCCTGTTTCGCGGCAAGGCCCAGTTTCGCGCCTCCGATCTGGTACTGACCATCCAGCAGACCGGCTCTCAGGCACTCGGTATTGTCGCCCTCATCAGTTTCCTGGTCGGCGTGATTCTCGCCTACATCGGTGCCGCACAGCTGGCGACCTTCGGCGCCACCATGTACGTCGCCGATCTGGTCGGCATCGGCATGGCGCGTGCCATGGGCGCCATGATGACCGGCATCATTATGGCGGGCCGTACCGGTGCTGCTTTTGCCGCCCAGCTCGGCACCATGCAGGTCAATGAAGAGACCGATGCGTTGGAAACCCTGGGTATTTCTTCCATGGATTTTCTGGTGCTGCCACGTATGCTGGCGTTGATCCTGATGATGCCGTTGCTGTGCATCTATTCCGACCTGTTCGGCATCCTTGGCGGCCTGTTCGTGTCAGTGACGACTTTCGATGTGGGCATCGTGGAATATC
>JBDNAP010000349.1:0-3065 GCA_039768325.1 Thiogranum sp. | reverse complement strand
GCTGGAAATTTCCGAATAGATGCTTCTCGAAGCACTGCAAGCCCAGATTGAAGAGGATGTCCGACGCGCGCTGGACGAGGACCTCGGCAGCGGCGATATCACCGCCCAACTGATTCCGGAAGACCCTATCTGGAATGCCACTGTGTACACGCGCGAGCCGGCAGTACTGTGCGGACGAAACTGGTTTGACGCCGTGTTCAAACATCTCGACGACAGGGTCGAGATACGCTGGTGCGCCGCCGACGGCGAAGCCATTGTCCCGCAGCAGGTGATATGCACCCTAAATGGCCCGGCACGTTGCCTGTTAAGCGGTGAGCGGACAGCGCTGAATTTCCTGCAGACCCTTTCCGGCACGGCCACCCTGGCCAACACCTGCGCCAAACGGGTTGAAGGCCTGAACACCCGGGTTCTGGACACCCGTAAAACCATTCCAGGCTTGCGCCGTGCGCAGAAATACGCCGTACGCTGCGGCGGCTGCCACAATCACCGCATGGGACTCTACGATGCCTTCCTGATCAAGGAGAATCACATTGCGGCAGCGGGCTCGATCGAAAATGCCATTAACACGGCCCGCGCCCTGAACAAAGAGCTTGCGGTCGAAGTCGAAGTGGAAAACAGGCAGGAACTTGAACAGGCCTTGCTGGCCGGTGCAGACCGCATCATGCTGGACAACTTTACACCTGAGGAAATTCGCCAGGCCGTAGCACTGACCGGCAGGCGGGCTGAACTGGAGGCATCCGGCGGCATTGCCCTGGACACCCTGCGTCAATACGCGGAAACAGGCGTCGACTACGTCTCGATCGGCGCCTTAACCAAGCATATTCACGCTATCGATCTTTCCATGCGATTTGATTAGAGCGCATTAGCGCCCTTCGCAGTTGATCATTGTCTAAGATCAATGTCGTGACTCAAAGCAGCCCCCTCTGCTAGGCTTTAACGCCATGACGCAGAAAAATCCACACATACTCGTTGTTGATGATGACCCCAGTCTGCATGAACTGCTGAGGCGTTATCTTTCAGAGCAGGGTTTCGAAGTCACCGCTGTCGAGGATGGCGTTGCCATGGACGAATTTCTGGCCACCCGCTCAACAGACCTGATCATCCTGGATCTTATGCTGCCGGGTGAAGACGGTCTCAGCATTGCCAAACGCCTGCGTAGTGACGGAGAAACACCGATCATTATGCTCTCTGCGCGTGGTGAAGAAGTGGACCGCATTGTCGGCCTGGAAGTCGGTGCAGATGACTACCTGCCGAAACCGTTCAACCCGAGAGAACTGCTTGCCCGGATTCGAGCGGTGCTTAGACGCCCAGCGGCGCCATCATACCCGGAATCAGAGAGTTCACAACAACAGGTCTATAACTTTGGACCATTTCGGCTGGACCCTGTCACACAGGAGCTGATGCGCGGTGAAGAAAAAGTCTCGTTAACCAGTGGCGAGTTTGCGCTACTCAAGATTTTCGTAGAGCGCCCTAACCGAGTCCTGAGCCGCGATACCCTTGTCGATATGCTCAAGGGTTTTGTACGTTCGCCTTACGATCGCAGCATCGACGTACGTATCACGCGCCTGCGCCGCAAGATCGAAAATGATCCGACCTCACCGGTATACATACATACTGTCTGGGGCGAAGGCTACCGCTTCTCTCCCGGCAACGAGACACAATCGGCACAACCATGAGCAAGCCGCTTACCCTGTTTACCAGAACAGGGATCACCCTGAGTATCGCACTGCTGGTGTTTGTCATGTTCTGTATCGGTGCGATGGTGATATACATCGCGATACCACTTGCCAGGCAGGGCTCTGATGATCTTGCTGCATTGATGGTACTGTCGGCGAAAACCTGGATAGAGCTGCCACCGGCATCGCGTCCTTTTCTCGAAGAGGAACTAATGCTTGAGTATCAACTTAAAGTCTCCTTAGCGAAACAACGCCTGCCTTTTTCAAAGGCGCCTCTGCCTTACCTCATATTCCTTGAAGAGGCCCTCGAAAGACGGCTGGGCACACCCGTGGCCATCCGTAAAGGTGAGCAACCCGAGCCCTGGTTCTGCGCTGACATACCCATGGGAGGACAATTCATCCGTGTCAGTTTCCCCTGGTCCCGCATCGGTGCTCAACCGCCAGTTGCCCTGCTACTTATTATCGCGGCCGGCGCGATTGTCATCCTGCTGACTTCGCTGCTGCTGGTTCGCCGTATCAACCGTCCGCTGGCACGGCTGTCGGAGGCAACATCACATATCAGCCATGGCGAAATACTCGCGCCGCTGCCGGAAACCGGCGCCAGAGAACTGGTCGACTTGACCCACAGATTCAACAGCATGGCTCGTGAGTTGACCGAACACGTCGCAAACCGCACCACCCTGCTCGCCGGTATTTCCCACGACCTGCGCACCCCGCTTACCCGTATGCGTCTGGCGCTGGAAATGATGGTACCGGATAAGGCCGATGCGGAACTGATCGCAAGACTTCGGCAAGATACAGAACAGATGGACCAACTTATTGGATATACGCTGGAACTGGCTCGGGGCCTGGAAGCTCATGAAGCCGAGGATGTGGACCTGCGGGAATTTATCGATGGAATTATCGCAAACTACCGGCAATCGGACACCCTCATCGACTGGGAGCCACAGAGTTACTGCCCGGTTTCAATCGATACCATGGCCATGCAAAGGGTACTGGTTAACCTGTTTGACAACGCCATCCGCTACGGCGACAACAAACCGGTGACTGTACGTTGTCACCACGACGGGACAGCGACCGTTGTCAAGATCCTGGACCGTGGAGAAGGCATCCCTGCGTCGGAACGCGAAGCGGTATTTCGACCATTTCACCGCCTGGAAACTTCGCGCAGCCGGAAAACCGGTGGCAGCGGACTCGGTCTTGCCATCGCACGCCAGCTCTGTGATGCCCGCGGCTGGACAATAGAACTGCTGCCACGCGAGGGCGGCGGCACCGAGGTACGGCTCCGAATTCCGAACGCTGCCATGACCCAGCAATGAACAGGAACAAGCACCACAAGGCTACGGAGGTTCAACAGGTCATCGGTGTCGTTCCCATGGCAGGTCGTGC
>JBDNAP010000348.1:0-7190 GCA_039768325.1 Thiogranum sp. | reverse complement strand
CCGGGGAGCGATCCACCGCAAGCACGTGCTTGGCAATATCCGACAGTAAAACAATGCCGTACTCATCATCATTGTGACGTTTGTCGACAATGAGGGTCTTGGTTTCCACGTGCTTCATGCGCTTGAGCGCATCCGCGACCGTCACCTTGCCGTCGATCATGTCAAAGCGTGACTTCATTACATCAGAGACACGAATCACTTCATTTTCACTCATAGTATATCCTCCACACGATCGACCAGCTCATTGACCTGGTGCGCAACACCTACAGCGTCTTCCACATCTATCTGAAATGCAATGCCGGTTCCATCCGTATCATCCAGTTTCCCCACATCACATATGGTCTCGAGAATATGCCGGCTCAGATGTTCCTCGACCAGAAACAGCAACACATCCCGCTGGGTTTCCAGGGACAGACCGAGAAAGGTTTTATTTTTCGTTAACCCTTCACCGCGCGCATTGTTGATGATTGTGGCACCAGTTGCACCGGCAATCCGTGCGGCATCCATTACCTTATTCGATCTGGTATCTTCGACAAATGCAATAATTAGCTTGAAATGCATGACATTATACTCGCTGCTTATTACTCGGGGGACTTGCTTCGCTGGCGGCCTGCCCTGTATTCAGATATCTGCGCGTAGGCCATGACGGTCATTATGGGGAACAGAACTGCAAAGGCAATCAGACCAAATCCGTCAATCAGTACATTACGCCCGGGCACCGTTTCTGCCAAGCCCAGGCCCAGCGCCGCGACGATCGGTACGGTTACGGTAGAGCTGGTTACACCACCGGAATCGTAGGCCAGGGGAATAATCAGCCGAGGCGCATAGAAAGTCTGTATTACCACCACAACGTAGCCAACAATGATGAAGTAATGAATCGGCAGGCCGGTCACGATGCGGTAGGAACCGAGTGCAATACCGATGGCAACACCCAGTGCAACAGCGATTCTCAGACCCCATGCATGGATGGCACCACCGGACACCTGATTGGCCTTCATGGCGACCGCCATCAAAGAGGGTTCTGCAATAGTCGTTGAAAACCCGATGGCAAAGGCGAAGATATACACCCAGTAATAATCTGCCCAATGAATCCCACCGGCTACCCGCTCAATTCCGGAATAGATGAATGCCGGATCAGTCAGCTGGGTCGCCATCAACCGTCCCAGTGGAAACAGTGCCTGTTCGAGACCCAGCAGAAACAGTGACAATCCAATAAGGACATATAAAAAACCAATCACCACACGACGCAGATTAGGCATCGGCCGGCGGATCACCACGAACTGAAAGGCGGCAATCATGACGATGATCGGCAGTATATCCCCTGCCGTATCCAATAGCGTCTGCAACATCTCAGACCACTGCATCAGTGCATCACCATACCGAATATCATTACAAAAATTATCGGTGTAATCGAAGCAAAGGCGATCAAACCGAAGCCGTCGATCATCGGACTGCGGCCACGGATGGATGATGCCAGTCCCACACCGAGAGCGGTGACCAGCGGAACGGTAATCGTCGACGTGGTCACACCACCCGAATCGTAGGCAATGCCGATGATCTCACGCGGCGCAAACGCCGTGATGATGACCACCAGCACATACCCGCCCATGATCATCCAGTGAATGGACCAGCCTTTGACAATGCGTATCACCCCAAGCAGTATGGCAAAACCGACCGACAAGGCGACGGTCAGGCGCAGTCCATCGGCATATTCTTCCTGAACCGATTGATCGTTCGCGATCGCACCCGCCTGAGCCGCTACCTCGGACGCTTCCTCGGCAACGGCGATCAGAGCCGGTTCGGCGACCGTGGTGCCGAATCCCAGTGAGAATGCGAAAACCAATAACCAAAACAGACTGCCTTTGCGCGCCAGAGCGTGCGCCAGAGACTCACCGACAGGAAACAGCCCCATCTCCAAGCCCTGTATAAAAAGCGTCAAACCCAGCACGACCAGACCGACACCCACCAGCAACTGCATCAGGTTCGGAAACGGCTGCTGCAGCACGATCAACTGAAAAAAGACCACGACCAGAATAACCGGCGACAGGTCGCGCAGACTGCCGATCAGAGGCCGGGTCAGTGCCTTGAGTGGCTTCTTCAAGGGGAGAAGCTGGCCTTAGGGAGTCTCAGCGACGTGCACGACCAACTGCACAACACCCCATACCGCCAGCACAAACAGAATAGTGGCAACCAGTCCGACCACAATGTAGGTGGTGGCATCACCCTTGACAAAATCTTCCTCGTGCTTGCTGCTGCTCTGCACACCGAACATGGACGCCGAGACGCTGCGAAACACACTGGCCAGTGACTGTCGCCCATGCGGCGGCGCTTTATCTTTCTGTTGTGACATGCAGACTCCTAGTCAATATTCCCATGAATCAGCGCAATAGACTGATGATCTATCTAAGCCGATTGAAATCATATGCTTAAGTTTGACCCAATTCTGCCACCCGCTACAAGTCGCACGTTAAGTGATATATTTATTCTATATTTTTCAGAGTATTATATGACACAGGTCTCCTCGGCGTGTACAGCAATCGCCCGGAGGCAACAACCGGTCTGTACACAGGATGGTATCCTGCAGCGACCGTGACAAACGCCGCCGGGTTCTCGATGCGCTGCCGGCGCTTGAAACGGTGTTGCCGTGGACCGATGATCCCGTCGAACTCGGCTTGAAGACCTACCGGCGCAGAACGTAACATGTGTTTCCAGATGAACGATAGGGAAAATCGCTTTTGAATTTTCCGGTCCAACTCGGTGACCTGGTCCTAAAAATCCTGACACTGCTGGCGCTGTGCACAACCGCCCTTTCCAGCTTTGGCGCAGACAGTATCCACCTGCTGCTGCCAAAACATCGCATCTATGCCAATGAGCTGGCGGTCATCGTCAACGATAGCGATCCGCTGAGCACCCGCATCGGCCGCTACTACCAGAAAAATCGGAATATTCCGGCACAGAACATTCTGCACGTGAGTTTCGAACCTGATCGCGCCACGATGAACAGACAGCTGTTCGAGCGCATCAGGACAAGCATTATCGCGCAAACTCCCGAAGGGGTTCAGGCTTATGCTCTCACCTGGGCCAAACCGTATCGTGTTGGATGCATGTCGATCACATCGGCATTCACCTTCGGCTTCGAGAAAGCCTACTGTTCCAGGCAACGTTGTGCAGCAACCCGAAGCAGTCCGGTTTTCAATCGTCCAACTGCAAGTCCCTATTCAGACTACGGCATACGCCCGACCATAAGCATAGCCGCGACCGGTTTCGAACAGGCCAAAGCCCTGATCGACCGCGGTATCCGCTCTGACAACAGCCAGGCCGATGGAACAGCCTACCTGCTCAGCACCAGCGACAAAGCCCGCAATGTTCGGTCTCTCAACTATGAAAAAATTGCACAGCGCATGGCGGGCTGGATTGACACTGAAGTCGTGGCATCAGACGGCTTGAAAAACACCGGCAATATCCTGTTTTACTTTACCGGCACCATCAGCGTGCCATACCTGGAAACCCTGAAGTTTATACCGGGAGCTGTCGCCGATCACCTGACCTCTACGGGGGGGCAGCTCAATGGAGGTCAACAAATGAGCGCCTTGCGCTGGCTGGAGGCCGGTGCGACCGGCAGTTATGGCACAGTCGTCGAACCCTGCAATATATTAGGCAAGTTTCCGAGCCCCGGCCTGGTAATGGAAGCCTATGGCAGCGGCCGAACCTTGCTGGAAGCCTACTGGCAGAGCGTTCAACAACCGGGAGAAGGTATTTTTATCGGCGAACCGCTGGCGGCTCCGTTTGACGGATATGAGGTAGAGGACCGGCAGGACAGTATCCTGTTACTTACCCGCATTCTGTTACCAGGCCTGTACCGGCTCTCGTATGCAGAAAACCCGATCGGGCCTTACCGGGCACTATCGGGTTTTATAGAAGTCGCTTACCACCAACGTGAATTTACGCTGCCCAAATCAGGACCGGGCTATTACAGACTGGAACGTGCCGTGCAAAAAGCTGGCACTGCCCGTTCAACCGCTACTCGAACGGATGGCGTTTTATGATGGTCTCTTCGCGATCCGGGCCCGTGGATATAATATCAATCGGTGTACCACAAAGTTCTTCGACCTTTGCCAGGTAATCGACTGCTGCCTGCGGCAGTTTATCCATGGACCTGGCACCGGCGGTGGACTCACTCCAGCCTGGCATCTCGATCAATACCGGTTCACACTTTTCAAACAGATCGGCACCCATCGGTGGAATAAGGATTTCCTTACCGTCGAGCTCGTAGGCAACACAGATCTTGACCGTCTCCATGCCGTCCAGCACGTCCAGCTTGGTGATGCACATGCCGGTTACACTGTTGATCTGCAGCGAACGGCGCAAGGCAACAACATCCAGCCAGCCACAACGCCGCTGGCGGCCGGTAGTGGCACCGAACTCATGGCCTCTCTCACCCAGATATTTGCCGTCATCGTCAAACAGCTCGGTCGGGAACGGACCGGCACCGACCCGTGTGGTATAGGCTTTGACAATACCCAGAATATAATCCAGCGCACGCGGGCCGACGCCGCTGCCGCTGGCGGCGCCACCCGCAGTCGTCGTTGATGAAGTTACATAAGGATAGGTACCGTGATCGATATCCAGCAACGCACCCTGTGCACCTTCAAACATAATGCTCTTGGCATCCGCGCGCAGCTGATGCAGCACACCGGGAATATCGTCCACCAGCGGTGCAATCTGTTCAGCCTGCGCCAACGCCTCGTCGAGCACTTTCCGGTAATCGACGGGTTCCGCCTTGAAATAGTTTTTCAGGGCAAAGTTGTGATATTCCATCACCTCACGCAGGCGCTCCCTGAAATGCCCGGGGTCAAGAGCTTCTCCCAGGCGAATGCCGCGACGTGAAACCTTATCCTCATAGGCAGGACCGATACCACGCCCCGTGGTACCGATAGCTTTCTTGCCACGCGCCGCTTCACGGGCCTGATCCAGCGCGATGTGATAGGGAAGAATCAAGGGACAGGACTCGCTGATACCCAGTCGTTCCCGGGCCGGCACGCCACTGGCTTCCAGCATCTGGATTTCTTCCAGCAGGGCCGTCGGCGACAACACAACGCCATTGCCGATCAGGCAACGCACGCCGGCGCGCAATATGCCGGAAGGAATCAGATGCAAGACGGTTTTTTTTCCGTCGATGACCAGCGTATGACCGGCGTTATGGCCACCCTGAAAACGCACCACGGCCGAGGCGCGGTCCGTTAACAGATCGACAATCTTGCCCTTGCCTTCGTCACCCCACTGGGTGCCGATCACTACCACATTCTTACCCATCGAACTTCAACCCTGTCAGTTAAATTATGCTGCTCAAATTAATAATTCTGTCATCACAAAGGTATAAAGCGAACACAGGCTGGGCGACAAGCCGTTATGGGACCGTCGGCAGCAGGGATGCTGCCGACGGTACTGCAGAGGCCTGTCGGCCAGTCTACGCACTCACTGCACCATTAAAGGCTCAACCACCCATTCCGAGCCGTTCCAGCGCAACACCCGGTCACAACCCGCTTCCGCGGCATTGCCCGCCTGACCGGGCAGTTGTTGTATCACGGTTTCACCTTCGGCCCGTAATGCCCTCGCCTTGTCTGACAACGCCGAATCATTCTCAGCGGGCGCCAGTATGGCACTGGCCGCCGGTGGCCAGTCGCGGTGACCCAATTGCATTAAAATACGCAGATCCGTGCTGAACCCGGTTGCGGGCCGGGCGCGACCGAATACTTTACCAATCTCGTCATAACGTCCACCACGGGCAATTTCCTGCCCACGGTCGGCGACAAAAGCGGCAAACACGGCACCGGTATGGAACTGGTAACCACGCAGTTCTGCCAGATCAAAGTGCAACGACAGCTGCGGCAGCCGCCGTTGCGCGAGAGCGGCTATGCGAACCAGGTTTTCGAGCGCCGATTGCACCACGTCACCGCTGCCCCGTAACAATGCCTGTGCCCGTTCCAGCACCTCCGTTCCACCGTTCAACGTCGCCAGACCCGCGAGTCGCTCACGCTGTGCCGTCGACAGATCCAGCTGCAGCAGGAATTCCCTGATCTCCGGATTTGCCTTACGCTGCAGGGCCTCAAACAGCAATGCCTCCTGCTCCTGATTCAGACCGGCATCGTGGGCCAGGCCGCGGTAAATCCCGACATGACCCAGGTCGACATAGACATCCTCGACACCGCACAGTGCCAGCGTGGCGACCATCAGCTCGAGAATTTCGACATCGCTTTCGGCGCCGGCGTGTCCGAATAACTCGGCGCCTACCTGCATCGGACTGCGCGAACCGGCAAACCCGTCAGGCAGCGTACGCAGCACGGTACCCAGGTAACACAGACGGCTGGGCGCCTGCCGCTGCAGACGGTGGGCATCGATGCGGGCCGCCTGTGGCGTCATGTCCGCGCGTAAGCCCAGCAGACGCCCGGAAAGCTGGTCGATCAGCTTGAAGGTCTGCAGGTCCAGATCATGGCCCGTGCCGGTGAGCAAGGATTCCAGATACTCGATAAACGGTGGCTGGATCAGCTGGTAACCCCAGCTGCGGTAGAAATCCAGCAGTTCACGACGCGACTGTTCCAGTTGCGCGGCTTGTTCGGGCAGCAGATCTTCAATGCCTTCCGGTAACAACCAGCGATTTTCACCATTCATCGGTTAATGCACCAAATACAGTAATGCCACACCCGCCAACATGCTGATCAAGCCTGCGATACGCATACTGCGATTATCCATCTGTATCAATGTCACCAGCATACGCCGCAGGGCGTCAGGACTTAGAAACGGCACGATACCCTCAAGTACCAGCATCAGCGCCATCGCCACCCACAAATCGTTCCACATCCGCGTTACCTGGTTCTAGCGCGCTATCCAAAAAAAAAGCCGGGCGACCGCTCATCGCCCGGACTTTAGGTATGCGCTCGGGCCCGATCTGACTGTCTACTGCCCGCCCTGGTTGAAATACTCGAAAAACTCGCCATCAGGTGCCAGCAGCATCAGATCATTACTGCCGTCGAAACTTTCCTGATAAGCGCGCAGGCTGCGAAAGAAGGCGTAGAACTCCTTATCCTTGCTAAAGGCCTGGGCATAAATCTCGGCAGCCCGCGCATCACCCATACCACGCGTCTGTTCAGCCTCACGGTATGCCTCGGCGATAAGCACCTGGCGCTGACGAT
>JBDNAP010000347.1:0-13894 GCA_039768325.1 Thiogranum sp. | reverse complement strand
GGCCCCATCGCGAAATGGATGCTTAAAGGCCGGAAAACCAAACACTGGATGCGGGCGATTTACTCGCTCCAGTCGATTTGGAAACTGAAACATTCGTCTATGCAAGGTAGCGGCTACAAGGACTATTTTCAGGCCGGTAAAAGTGTGTCGGGTATCCAGGAAATCCAGTCTGCAGCGGCTATTGCTTCTGACTATGCAGCAGCGCTGAAAACGGATGCAGCACAACCAGGGGGGGGACAACAGAAATCATGATCTATATCAAGGTAAAAATATCAGAAGTACAGAATAGTGCTCGGGTCGTTTACGCAGACAGGGGTAACGCATGCGGGTTGCAAAACAGAATCCGGCGCACGAATTTTCCGGGTACCGCGAGCAGAGCCATCAGCTCAAAATGACGGACCAGCATTTTTCGAATTCGTTCGAGGAATACCACGATGTCCACCATGACGTACGGCGTTTCGAATTGGAAATTGAAACAAACCAGGACGATTAATTTGAAAGCCGCAAAAAGCACCGCTTATTTTCAAAAGGACAAACTCTATGCCATTCTCCGCACACCGCATAACGGGTCAGCGATTAATACTGGTGCTTAACACTGTTTTTCTGCTTGCCGCCTGTATAACACCAACCACAGCCGCAACCGTGGAAACCGCGGAGCGCGAATCTGTGCCAGGCCACGATCTGGCGTTAGGGGAAAGGGTGTTTACCACCAACTGTCTCTCCTGCCATGGTGAAGGTGAGCACGGTGCGCCAAGACCCGATATTGCTTCAGACTGGACAGAGCGTCTGCAGCAAAACCAGAATACCCTGGCCCGGCATGCCATTGACGGGCACGGTCGCATGCCACCCAAAGGCGGCTTTTTCAAGCTTTCGGATGCAGAAGTTGAAGCGGCTGTTGCTTACGTTGCCGACAGGAGTCAGAAAATAGTTGCCGGCTTGAAAGAAAAAAAAGCTAAAACGCACTGTCATCCCATTAAAAACCCGAACGCCTGTAGCGACAAGGAACTGGAGGATCTCCTAACGCTGCATATGCTGTGGCTATTGGGCAGCCCGGGAGACTAGCAGCTTGAAGAATCAGGGTATGTGACGAGGCGTACAGAGGGTGGCAGGGCCATATTGACGTTTTCCACACCACCCGGCTAAAATTGCACCAATTGCACATCGATCAGGGTTTTACAGCGGTTTCCGCCCCAGCATCTACTGTAAATATCACCTTCGGGCTTTGGCAATTGAACATCTACTACTGGTTTAATTTAGAGGTTTTACTACATGTCTACAGGCACGGTTAAATGGTTTAACGAATCAAAAGGTTTTGGCTTTATCGCACCGTCTGATGGTAGCGCAGACGTCTTTGTACATTTTTCAGCCATTGTCGGCGACGGTTTCAAGACCTTGCTCGAAGGTCAGACTGTTAACTTCGATGTTGAAAAAGGTCCCAAAGGATTGCAGGCAACCAACGTTTCCGTCGAATAAAATATAACTACCGCTCCGCTTTCCCCTGTATTTCCGCCAGCGGGAAGAAAGGCCCCAGATACTCTCGCTGCCACCACTGGCCTGTGGCGGCGCGAGTATCCGGGCTGGAAAAATAATAACGATAGACGCTAACTCGCAAGTAGCGAGGCGCCTGTTCCGGAAACGGGTTGTGTTCCAGTAAATCGACTACGGCGGGTGAATTATCCGCCAGTCTCAGCATGAACTTCTCAAACCATGGCAGGAAAACCGGGTGCGTGGGCACAAACCACATCAACCAGTCCAGACGGGGGTGGTGGGGTACGACGAGCTCCGGCCGCCGATAGGTGTCTCCCGGCTTGTACTTGAATTCATAGCCTTTCCAGTTAACGCCATCCATTGAACCTTCTATGACGAGTTCAATGCGTTCGGTCTTCATGGTCGCGAAAACGTGATATCGGTTGACGATACGAAAGGGCTGAAGTTGTTTTCCAACCGTCTCAACAAGGTGTGGACTGTGCTTGCCTGACAACATCTCCCAGACCTGGAATAAACTGAGCGTAACAATCATACCAGCAACGGCGGCTGTGACTGATCGACCTAACAATCCCGGGGACGCAACGGCTAAACTGCCGGATAGCCAGCGCTGGGTGTTATCCGGCAACACACGCCTGATATCCCGGTCTTCGAACAGGAAAAGGCACAGGGCCAGTACCAGAAAGTTGGCGTAGTTATGGTTGCTGGTGAGCAGTATCGTCAGCTGCATGATAATGGTGAGCCAGGCACCCAGCAGCCGGATTCTACGCGGCATCAAAATCATGAAGGGTACAACGATCTCGATGAACAACGCCGAGCCGGTACCGAAACGCAGCAACCAGTCGGGTAACTGGTGGGCGTACCAGCCGCCCCAGTGTGGCAACGGCTGGACTTCAAAAAAATAACTCAGCGCCGTGAGGTTGGCCCAGGTCGGATCCTGACTGATCAGCTTTGATACACCGGACAAAAACCTGACCCTGAACAATAGCCAGCGGAACAACCACACCACCGGCCGTGGTGCCCCGCCAGCGAGAAAAATGGCTACAAATCCGCTTTCCAACAGCAGGTAGTCCCACTGGAAATTCATGAACAGTTGCCCGGCGTGAAACAGCGACAGATAGAGCACAAACAGCAACACCAGCGACAGGCGCGGCAACACATTCAGAAATAATGCGACCGAGAACAGGCAACCGGCGAATGTCACCGCAAACAGGCTGTCGTTTCCGGCATCAATCCAGAACAGGGTGGGGAATGACCAGAAACCTGACCAGCCGTGCAATGCGCGCAGAGACTCGATCCTTTCCGCGACGGGCAGAATACCCTGCTCACCCGCAATGCCGATAATCTGGGACCCGGTGGAAATAAAAGCGGCCAGATAGATCAGCGCCAGCAGTCGTAAAAACAGTGCTGAAATCAGCGAATAGCCATGTTGTTGCGATAGTTTACTCATAGTGATTGCTGGATTGATCGTATCGCAGGAGAGCCAGTCGTGCACGACAAGCCCATGTTGATTAATATAGTCTCTATTCAGGGGCAGAACCACACATCGTAATGCCGAACAGGATGAACAATAAGCCTATACAGGAATGTGCACAGCATCCACCGGCAATTGCTCCGGCGTGCGCTCCAGGGGGTCTACTTTCGGTGATCTACTTTCACCCATCCCTGGGCTCGTACCGCCGTCGATGTTACTACAGCGCATTGATTATCTTTGCGCTGTTACTGAGCGCCTGCGCGACTCCCCACGTGCAGCCACCCGCCTCGCGACATTCAGAAGTTGGCCTGAACGGCAGCCATGCTGTTATGGACGACGGTTACCAGCTTCCGCTGAGCCGATGGCAGGCTGAGGGTCCCCCTCATGCCGTGGTATTGGCTGTTCATGGCATGAATGACTACAGCAACAGCTTTGACTCGATGGGCAGGTATCTGTCCCAACAGGACATCAGCGTTATTGCCTACGATCAACGTGGCTTCGGTGCCACGCAGGGTCACGGTCTATGGCACGGTGCCGAACGCCTGGTCGAGGACATTCACGTCATGACCGGACTGTTGCGCAAACGCTACCCTGGTCAGCCCTTGTATCTGCTCGGTGAAAGCATGGGTGGTGCAGCAGTACTCGCTTCGCTGAATCCCGAGCCACTGGATATTGACGGCATTATACTCATCGCTCCTGCCATATGGTCGCGCAGCAGCATGCCCTATTATCAACGCGCACTGCTTTGGCTTGCAGCACACACTGTCCCAAGCAAACAATTGACAGGCGAAGGCCTTGATATCAAGGCATCGGACAATATCGAGATGCTGCGTGCACTGGGGCGTGACCCCCTGGTGATAAAGGCCACACGCGTCGATGTCCTGTACGGCGTAAGCAATCTTATGGATAGTGCACTGGCAGCATCGTCAGACCTGAACACTGACACCTTAATATTGTATGGAAAAAACGATGAAGTCATTCCCAAACAACCGACCTGTGAATGGTTGGGAAGTCTGCCTGCCAGGGCCGCACGCAGCACTCACGCCCTGATCTATGAAAATGGCTACCATATGCTCACTCGCGACCTGCAGGCTGATACGGTGTTACACGACATTGCAAGCTGGCTACTCGCAGCCGACAAACAGGGGCTGGCGGAAATAATTGCCGCTGATAGAATGCACGTCGCATCTTTTTGTGTACACTAAGACAGTAGTACGCTCGCCAGTTGACAATATTCGCGTGGAGAAAAATGTCATGACCGACCCGATTGCCTCTGACCTGATTCAGCATTCCACCTTGATCAGCGATCTGACGCCGGCACAATGTACCGATTTGTCCGATATCGCGGTGATACGTGATTTGCAAGACGGGGAGGTTCTCAGCAAGCAGGGCGAGATCGACGAAACCCTGCACATCATCGGTGAAGGTGCGCTTGCCGTGGAGCGCGAGACTGCGGGTGGGGATCAGGTGACCCTGCACGTACTGAAATCGGGGGATCTGGCGGGGGCAATGGGGTTTGTTGATGGTACCGAACATTCAGCGACCTTGCGAGCAGTCGGCAAAACGGTCGTTGTCAGCCTGAAACGCCAGGATTTCGAGGCAATCCTATCTTCCAAGCCGGAGGTGGTCTACGGTGTCATGCGTGGTGTGGTGCGTACCGTACACCGTATTCTGCGTGAGATGAACCTCCAGTACGTGGAACTCAACAACTACATCACGAAAACGCACGGCCGGTACTAGTCGGCAACACCGAAAATACGCAGGACCGACTAGCGCACCGATCGGGAGTCCCCGGTAACGCTACGTCCCCTGAGGTTTTGCAGGCGCCTGCTTTCCTCTTCAAGCGCCGCCTCGATACCACTTATCTCTGTCTCCACCATCGCAAGCGTTTCCTGCAGATCGCTCACTTCCAAAAGCAAGTCGGCACGGCGTTCTGCTGTGGTATTCTGCGCCGCCATTTCGGCCTCTTTCTGCTGCACAGTGACGGTGAGATTCCGGAGTTCGGAGGTATTGACGTGGAGTATTTCCCTCAGCCTGCGGATCTGCAGTTCCGCATCAAATATTTCTTTGCCCTGCTCATACGCCGGCAAGAACTGCTGCTCCGCGCCTGCCGGGCAGGCGCTGTTATACTGCGCCCCTTCCAGTCCCAGCCTGAAACCGTTGCGGGGACTGCAGAACTGTTTCAGGCCATCGCCACGGCCCTGATTATAACTGGCGACCTGGGCTGGCATATCGCGTTTGGCGCAGATCGCGAGACGATCCGTCTCAGGTCTGCCCCGCCGTCCATCCTGGTAGCCGATCGTATACCAGTCCGCGGTCTGACACTCATCGCGAGGCAGGCTGCCGCAACCCTGCAGGCCCGCCATGATGATAATAAATAACGGCAGATATCTCGACATCGACTTATACGTGTTGCGCCCATTTCCGCTTTCTATTCACGGAAAGGCGTAGATTGCCTGTCAGCTTCTCGGAAATCCTGAATATAGATGTTTTTCCGCTACGGATAATAGCGATCAGGTCTCAAAAAAAACACGCCCCACAGTAAGCTTACCCAGTTGGTCCGGCGATGAACCGGCCAGCTTGTCAGGCAGACATGATATCGGCGTGTATTCCATGCCGGTTCAGCTCCCTGAGAATCGCCATGGGTGAAATATGGTGCTCCTCAAATTCCACCAGCATGTCATGTGGTGTCCTGGCGTTGATTTCAACGTCCACAATATGGTTCACACCCTTCAAATCATCGCTTAGTGAGCGCATATGCGCTTCATCCAGATTTTCATCGATGTGAATATAGATAGTGTGCATCACTGTACCTCCCGATTACTGTTTTTTTCTCCTTACTCCCATGACATATAGCCCAGAATAGGGAATGTTCAAGCAGGCAGTCAGCTAATGCCGGAGTATATTTTGATGACAGGCCATCAGACGCATAAGCACACGACGAAAACTTCCTATCCGTCTGACCCGAACAGAGTAAAAAGATAATTTAAAACAGACCGATGTCTATCGGCTCTCTGTCAGACTTGTATCCCGTCGCCATCTCACTACAGCTGCCTGGCCCTGATTTCAGCGACTTACCCCATCAATACCCACAGCCGTCGTCACCCGGAGACACGGTGCAATGCTGTAAACACGAGATACTGCCTGGCTAACACTGCTTAACACACTGTTTTACATAGGTTTGAATGCCGCATATATCAGATGGCATGCAGATTGCTGATGCCAGATCGTTGTTCTTAAAAGAACTTGTTTAAACCATAATGGAGTATGTAGCATGAAAAAACTGATGTTAATTACCGCCTTGAGTCTGACCCTGCCTTTCGCCTACGCCGAACAACCGTACAGCGGTCAACCGGCAACCGACATGCCAGGAGACGCGTCTGGTGCCGGTTCTGCCGCCTTCACTCAAATCGATACCGATCAGGACGGCGTGATCTCCAAGCAGGAAGCGAGTTCATTCTCCGCGGTAGAAGTCATGTTTGACGATGCTGACGCAAACAGGGATGGCGCGCTTGACGCCGACGAGTTCTCCCGTACCCAGCGGTAAAGACAGATCGAAATCAAACTCTGGCCCGATATATTGTCGGGCCAGAGCGATGATGGTTTCACTTACTTGAAGGTATCGCCGAGCAGCCAGAGCAGCATCTGCCAGGATTGTTGATCGGCCTGAGAATCATAAACCAGCGCATCGATCCCGTAGTCACCGGCTGCCGGATTGGTGAAGCTGTGTTTAACACCACCGAATTCCATCATCGTCCAGTCGGCAGTCGATTTTGCCAGAGTATCGCGGAACGATCCCACCCGTTCTGCGGGCACAAATGGATCGGCATTTCCGTGCGCCACGAGTATTCTGGACTTTATGGCAGGTAATTGGCTCTCGCTGGCGACCGGTAAGGAGCCGTGAAAACTGGCGACAACGTCAACATCCAGCCCGGCATAGGCCATGTGCATGACGGTGGCACCACCAAAGCAATAACCGATAGCCGCCAGTTTTTGCGCATCAACGACGGACTGCTGCTTGAGTACCGTCAGGCCGGAATCGGCTCTACCCACCCATTGCTGAACATTTTCCTGAATTTCCTTCATCCAGGCACTGGCCTGATCCGGGTGGCTGGTGACCTTGCCGCTGCCATACATATCCGGCGCAAAGGCGACATAACCCTGCTCCGCCAACTGGCGCACCCTCGAGCGGGCATACTCGTTCAGTCCCCACCACTCGTGCACCACCAGCACGCCGGGCCGCTTGCCTTCAAACCGATCGTCCCAGGCAAGATAGCCCTCCAGTTCAGTGTTAGCGTGCTGGTAAGGTATCGTCCGGGTCTGCACCTCGGCCACCGCCTGTACGGCGAGCAGATAACTCAGCCACCCGAAAAACAGTGCTTTAAATGACAGTTTGCTCATGCAGGGCCTCCTTTTCACAGTGAGTTTTCATGTTGTATACGCTGACTTTCCTTCCGCATATTCAATTGCTCTATGACTTCCAGTAAATTACATTCCGGACAATCTGCTTAACAAGCGGTTATAATAAGCAGACTGCCAATCAATCAAAATACTAGTCCAATATTCCTGCACCAGCCACACAACAGAAATGATCCGGAAACGTACGTTTAAGCAACTGTTTGGCCTGTTTCTTTTATTTCCGATTCTCTCCCCGGCCGTGGCGACCGAGGTAAGGATGGATTTGTTTGTCGCTGAGCAGGCCCCGTAACGAAGGAGCACATAAATGGAAGCCATGGGCCTGTGGGAAAAGATTCTGCTGGGAGTGCTGGTTCTCCTGGTGCTGCTGTGGTTCCGCCCCGGCATCAAGCAAACGTTCAGTGAACGCAGGGACGCCAGCCGGGAGGAATGGATGAGCGTGCTGATTCCTATTGCACTGGTCGCCGGGTTTGTTGTTCTGCTGCTTGTTCTGACCTGATCATTTTATCTGCTATGGCAAACGCCTTATCCCTGCAGAACCTGACAAAAACCTATGCGAACGGCTTTAAGGCCTTGAGGGGCATCAGCCTCGAAGTCCGGCAAGGCGACTTCTACGCGCTACTGGGGCCCAACGGCGCCGGTAAATCTACAACCATCGGCATTGTCTGTTCCCTGATCACCAAGACCTCGGGCAAAGTGCATATCTTCGGAGAGGATATCGACCGGAACTTTTCCCGTGCCAAGCGGATGCTGGGTCTCGTCCCCCAGGAGTTCAACTTCAATGTATTTGAGCCGGTAGAAGAAATCCTGGTCAATCAGGCCGGCTATTTCGGTATAGAGCGGAAAACAGCCTTTCAACGTGCGGAGCAGTACCTGAAACAGCTCGGACTCTGGGAAAAAAGACGCGAGCAGGCCCGGGATCTGTCAGGCGGTATGAAACGCCGGCTTATGATCGCCCGTGCGCTGGTTCACCGTCCGCGCCTGTTGATCCTCGATGAACCGACGGCGGGTGTGGATATTGAAATCAGACGTTCGATGTGGCGTTTTCTCCGAGAGCTCAACCAGACCGGAACAACCATTATTCTTACCACGCATTATCTGGAAGAAGCCGAGAGCCTGTGCCGCAATATCGGCATTATCGATGAAGGTGAACTGATAGAAAGCACCAGCATGAAGCAGTTGCTAAGCCAGCTCCAAATGGAAACTTTCGTGCTCGACCTGAAATCGCCTTTGCGCAAGGCCCCCAGACTTGCACAGGATGGCGTGCGACTTCTGGACGAACACACCCTGGAGGCTGACATTACCAGGGACCGCAGCATCAACTTTCTGTTTGATGAACTGTCCAGACATAACATCGAAGTGCTGAGTATGCGCAATAAGACAAATCGTCTCGAACAGCTTTTTGTGCACATGGTGGAAAACAACGCCCCGTCAGAGGGTACGGAATGACCTTCCAGGAGCAATTCATCGCCTTCAAGACGATCGTCATCAAGGAGGTCTTCCGATTTTCCAGGATCTGGCTTCAGACGATCATTCCACCGGTTATCACCATATCCCTGTATTTTGTGATATTCGGCAATCTGATTGGCTCCCAGATCGGTGACATGAACGGCTTCCGCTACATGGACTACATCGTACCCGGACTGATCATGATGGCGGTGATCACCAACTCCTACGCCAATGTGGTGTCCTCGTTTTACGGCTGTAAATTTCACCGGCATATCGAGGAAATGATGGTGTCGCCGATACCGAATTACCTCATCGTACTGGGTTTCATCACAGGCGGGATCGCGCGTGGTATGGCCGTGGGAATTGCGGTGACAGCCGTCTCCCTGTTATTTACCAGCCTGAGCTTTCACAACCTGCTGGTAATAATCAGCACGGTCATTATGACTTCTGCCCTGTTCGCCCTGGCCGGCCTGATCAATGCCGTGTTTGCCAAAAGTTTTGACGACATATCCATTGTCCCGACTTTCGTGCTGACACCGCTGACCTATCTCGGCGGGGTATTTTACACCATCAGCATGCTACCGGAATTCTGGCAGAGCGTTTCCCACATCAATCCGATCCTGTACATGGTAAACGCTTTCCGCTATGGATTTCTGGGTGTCTCCGATATCAATATCGGCCTGTCTTACGCCATCACCATCGGTTTTATCATCGCCCTCTACAGCTGTGCGATCTACCTGTTACGTGTCGGTTACGGGATTCGCCGTTAGCCTGGGCGTGACGCCCCCTCTGTTGGAACTATCGCTTGATCGCGATTGATCGCCGGCGTCTTACCAGGATGTCGATAAGTCAGCCGACTTACTCAAACATTAGCAATCGCGACAACCCGTTCAGTCCTTCATCCAGCCCTGCAACGCTTCAATAATGGCGAGGGCCTGGTCTTTACTGGAGATATTAAACTTGGACTTCTGCATATACTGGCCGCTGCGTTTCTGATAGCGGCGGATGGTGTATTTATCCTTGCTGTACTCCTCCTTGCGCCGGTCCCAGTCCTGGTAACGGTAAATAATGGTCGACCAGGCACCTTTGGTCAGCACCTTTTTATCCAGTTCCTTTACGGTAACGAGACCATCTTCTTCATACTGCACAGTTAACTCATCGATCTCGGAAGACATCCACACTACTCCTGTTTAAAACGTTTACGCGCCTGGCTTTTCGGAAATCACAACCTGACCGTGATCGACAGAGACTAGCCGCTGACCCGCGCAGATTGCAAGTAGTTCGGCGCCGGCCATTTCACGGCGCCAGCCATGCAGTAGCGCAACATCGGTATCACCCCTGACCAGCTCAAGCAGACCCTTACGGCTCGCCAGCACGGTACTGTTGATCCGGTGTTTGTCGGCCAGCAGGCGGAGCTGGGCGTGCAGGATATCGGCCAGAGCCTCCTCCTGCGCCGTTGGTTTGCTGCGTTTTTTCCAGCCCGGCAAGTGTTGCGGATCCCGCTGGCTGCCTTCCTGAACCAGGCTGATCAGCTTCGCACCATAGCGTTCGACCGTTTTGGCCTGAAGATTACGAATCCTGCCCAGTTTCTCGGGCTTATCCGGCGCCAGCCGGGCGATGTCGATCAGAACATCATCTCTTATTATCCAGTTTCGGGGTAAATCCTTGTGCTGCGCCGTTTGCTCCCGCCATTCTGCCAGCAGCTGTATGATCGCCAGCGCCCTGGGGCGCAGCTTGTCCAGGCCACGCAACCGTTTCCAGGCGTCGGCCGGATCGTTCTGATAGCGATCGATGCTTTCATATTCGGCAAACTCACTGTTCAGCCACTCAAGGCGCCCCAGTTCGCTAAGACGAGCGCTGATTTTCGGGTAGATCTCCGCCAGATAACGGACGTCGTCGGCCGCATAGCTGAGCTGTGAAGTCTCCAACGGCCTGCGTGACCAGTCGGTACGCGCCTGCGCCTTGTCCAGCGTGACACCCAACATCTCCGCGACGAAATTGCCATAGCCAATCTGTTCCGGAAGACCCAGCAAGGGTGCAGCAAGCTGAGTATCGAATACAGGTCGCGGCACATCACCTTTCAAGTGGAAGAATATTTCCAGATCCTGCGAACAGGCGTGGAGTATCTTGACGATATTCGGGTTGTATAGAAGGTCCAGAACGGGCGTCAGATCGTCGATCCTGAGTGGATCGATACAGGCAATGTGCCCGGGAATCGCTATCTGGATCAGACAGAGTTTCGGGTAGAAGGTCTTTTCGCGGATGAATTCCGTATCGAGCGCAAGCCACGGGGCGTCTTGCAGCGTGTCGCAGAACACCGCGAGCGCCTCGGGGGTTGCGATGGTCTCAAATGCGGTATCTGTGCTGGTGGCGGAAGACATAGTTAGTACTAATGCACAGGAAGTCTGGCGCGCAGTTCTTCACGATCGAACCACCATGTGTCGCCCGCCATAACATCGACAATCTTTGCCAGGCGTTTCAACAGTTCCGGGATATCGTTGAGCTGCAACATCTCTATCCACATGTTAAGCGTTTCCTGATCCTCGATGCCACGATGCCGCTTGGCGACCCGCGCAATCATCTGGGTGGTGAGAAAGGACAAGCTGGCTTTTTCATCCCCCTCGGTACGAAGATCGGTAATATAGTGCGCCGCCATAGCCGCTACTGCAGCTCCATCGGAATCATCCGGTGTTTCATCGATAACATGGTTCAACAGTGTCACCGTACTCTGCGCCTTGACCGGATAGGTAACCGCCAGCCAGATGCCTTGCCCCAACGCGGCAATCGAGTCGGCTTGATCACATTGATAGAGAATATCAGCCGCCTCGACGGCATCCTGCCAGTGTTCGTAATCGACGAAAACCGAAAATGCCTCTCGCGCATGCAGCCACGCACTTTCGCCCTGCCCCAGACCAAGCTGGAGTTCAGCCACATCCAGCAGCGCGCGTGCGCGATCGACGGGATCACCATCCTCCGGTATGGCCTTCAGCTGTTTTCTGGCTTTCGTCAGCGCTGCGCGGATTTCCTGGAGGGATTCGGTCTGATCGATAGCCTGGATCGTAGCCCCGTCGCTATTGTCGGATTTCTCATCATTCATTTTGGAATTCTGCCAGAGTGTTTGGCGTGATAGTCGATGGCCGATTATACGTACTTTCCAATAGAGATCAGCAATTCCCGCTCCGCGTGACGGAATTACAGTGCCTGACTGGTAGAGTGAACAGTTACCCGATTCAACTGCATGTGGAGCAGTGAGCCGCCCAGCATTCAAGGACTATTGAAGCGGCAAAAAGAATACCAGCCACGGGACCGCCAACCTTCGGACCGATACTTCCGCCGGGGGTCGTTCCTACGCCGACGGCTTATTAGTGCGCCGCTTATCAACGTTGACGCGCCCTCATAATAACCAATCAAATCAACATGTTTTGAAATTCATCGCAGGTTGCGCGGCACCACATGAACGAACAGGCAAGTTATTGATTCGCCGTGCCCCAGGGCACCCTCGCTTGCCTCACGGCAATTCACCTTGTCTCGCCTGACGGCGATTCACCTTATACCCCAGGGTATCCTCTCCCCCAGGGGACCTTCTCTTGCCTCACGGCAATTCACCTTGTCTCGCCTGACGGCGATTCACCTTATACCCCAGGGTATCCTCTCTCGCCTGGCGGCGATTCACCTTATGCGCACCGCGCAGCCTGCAGGTACTGAAATACCTGAGTGCCATGGTTTCTCGAATCAGTCAAAGGCTCCTTACATTAAAGTTCACCTCGATTCAGGCAGATATACCTCTTATTGACCTGAGAGATTCGGTCAAAAACCCGTTTCATGTCGGTCCTGGTGCACGGCAGAACAGGCAAAACTATGGGCTTTCCCTGGATAATGAACCCACAAATCGCCGCCCTTCAATTCATTACCCGCTGCCTAAGCAATGATGTTCGGCCCGAATCTATTTCGGCCCTGCGAACAGCGATTCACTCTCAACAACTGCCCTGGGAGGCGGTGGTCAGCCTGGCCAATAATCATCTGCTCACCCCCGTGTTGTGGGTGGTACTGACGAAGAAAAACCTGACCGATGAACTGCCGGATGAACTCCGTGACTATCTTCGCGAACTCCACCAACTTAACAAGGAGCGTAATGCGAAGCTACGGGCACAGTTACTGGAAGCTGTTCGGCAACTGAATCGCATTGATATCACCCCCGTGTTGCTCAAAGGCGCCATGCACCTTGTCACTGACGTGTACGGCGACCCAGGTGCCCGGATCATGACTGATATCGACCTGCTGGTACCGAGAGAGAAAATTGATGCATGCCTGCATGCACTCCATGAGTTAGGATATGAAGCAGAAGAAGACATCCATAGTGACTACCACGAAGATCACCACCACTGTGCCCCGTTATTCAGGCCCGGTGATTATGGCTCACTGGAAGTACATCGCAGCCTGACTGAAAACCCCTACGTGGATATTCTGCCCACGGAAATCGGGCTTGCTGAAGCGCAGCCGCTGGACTTTAAGGGGCTTTCCATGAAAGCGCTGTCGCCTACCCACCGCCTTCTTCACAACATCCTGCACAGCCAGCTGGTAGATCATAATCACGCTGACGGCATCATACCGCTGCGTTCTCTGCATGAAGTGATCACTGAAAGTACCGCCAATCAGGAAAGGATTGACTGGTCGATCATCCAGTCCCGGATGGAACAGCACAACCGGGGTAATGCACTAAGGGCCTATCTGTATTTGGCGCACAAACTTTTCGGCACGTCGTTTCCGGAGGGAGTGGGGAAAACGCTTTCCAGCCGGCTCTATTATCAGCGCTGTTGCGCACAACTCAGCTGGCAATGGGCCAATGAATGGGGTCTTCGCCTGGGGCGTTATTCAGCGGACACAATGCGCAAAAGATATGGATGTGAAAATGGATGGATAGCGGTAAACAGGGCGCGCTTTTGGCAGCTCAGAGGCAGGGTTACCATCTTTTTCGCTGAGCTGAGAAACAAACCTCAGAAATCCGGGTTATAGGCCAGCGATGCTCAGCCGGTAAAGATGGAGAACTCGCTCCTGTTCGGTGCGGACTGC
>JBDNAP010000346.1:0-3550 GCA_039768325.1 Thiogranum sp. | reverse complement strand
GGCCATGCGTAACGTAAACCCGGCATCAAATCAAGGGTGCGGTAGCCCTGTCGGGCAAACCGGTCCGGCAGGGTGTCGCACTCGCGGGTCAGCAGCAGGTGGTAGCTTTGCGGCTCGCGCACCTCCACGCCGGTGAGCAGGCTGCTGTGTGCCAGCCAGGACGAGCCACCGAAGGTTGGCGACTCGGGGTAGGCGGAGACGACACCACGCTGCGTCCGGCGCGCGGCGTCTGCAGGGCGCTCCCTGCTGGCGGCAAACGCAGCGCTGAAGGCTGGCCTGTCGTAGGCTACGGCACCATAGGATTCGAGGAACACCAGCAGTACGTCCGCTCCGGCCAGTCGTGCCAGGTCGGACGGGTGCAGGGTTTTGCAGCGGAGTGTGTCTTCCTGCGCGCCACCAATCAGGGCTTGCCATAAAAATATTGCCTGGCGGGCGTAGACCGGCATTACCGGGTTCGATAACCAGCGCCCGGTGTGCAGCTGCAGGCCCGGGGCGGCAGACCCTTGAGTTCGACGTATACTGCCAGCGCCAGCAGCAGCAGGGCGATTTCGAAAGAAAACTTGTTATGTGTCGTGATCCAGGGTGTGGGCCAGACGTTCTGAATGGTGAGCGTGAGATTGAGCAGGAACCATCCGAAACCCAGTCTTAGCCAGCTGATGCCGCGTTGAGCCGGCTGCATTCTATTGCCTGCGCGCCTCGAATTCGATGATGAGTTCCACTTCGTCGCCCACCCAGCCATTGTCCACGGCGTAGCTCATGCCGAACTCGCTGCGCAAAATGCGACCCTGCGCCGATACCCCATAACGTACGGTTTTCCTCCCAACAGGCCGCCGCCGAAGGGGTATTCGGCACTCTTGTTCCAGCTTGCCTCGAGTGTCAGCGGCCGGGTCTTGCCCAGTAGCTCGAGTTGGCCCGAAATGACGAAGGGGGTCTCACCGGTGCGACGGGCACTCTGAGCCGTGAACACCATCTCCGGGAATTCCTTGCTGTTTATGCAATGATACTGCCTGTTTCGGTGGGTGGGCTGGGGCTGCGGGAGCTGACCGCCGCGGGACTCTGGCCCCTGCTGGACATGGCTGCCGCCCAGGGTGTGCTCACCGCGCTGCTGTATGGTGGCGTGGTGCTGGTAGCAAGTATGCCGGCCTTGGTGTTCCTGTTTTTCGGGCAGCGGACGGCCCTGTCAGGGCAGGAATCCTCAGGCGCTGCGCTAGCAGCGGCTGGCGCGCAGATCGAAATCGTAGAGGATATCCTCACCCATGCGATAGATGCGGTGCTTGGGTCTGAGACAGTCCTTCAGGCGTGCACAGGCGGGGAGCTGTATTCCGGGACGACCGGCACCAATGAGCAGCGGCGCGACCGCGAGTTGCAAGTGGTCGAGTAGGCCGGCCTGAAGAAAGCGGGATACCGTGGTGCCGCCACCTTCGATAAACAGGGCGTGACTACCGCGTTCCTTAAGCACTGTGAGAAGCTCGTCTAGCGCCAGTTGTCCATTGGATGTGCCGATCTGCACTGCTCCCGCATCACCGAAACGGTTCGCTTGGGGTGCGCTGTGCCCGGCTCCACAGACCAGTAGCGTGGGAGCCTGACCATCGGTAAACAGGCGATAGTCGGAACTCAGCCTACACCTCGGGTCGAGAATAACGCGCAGCGGATTGCTTCCCGGTACCAGGCGTGTAGTCAGGCGAGGATTGTCGGCTGCTACTGTTTCCGCGCCGACGATCACCGCATCGCACAAGGCACGCATCCGGTGCAGATGGGCAATATTCTCCGGTCCGGTGACATAACAGGAATCGCCCGTACCGGTTGCGATGTATCCATCCAGGCTCTGGCCGAGATGCCCGAACATGACCGGATGACCGGCACGCGCCTGGCACAGTGGCAGATACAGCCTCAAGAGCTCATTGGCTGCTGCCGGCAGTGTTCTGGCCGGTGGCACCCAGCCCTCTGCAGGCCGCCATCTGAGCAGTTCCTCGGGGTCGTTGGCCGTCACCGGCTGTAATGATCCAGTACGGTCGAGCGTAAAACTCATGGTGCAGCCTTCCGGCTCCCTGTCACGCGCCATGCGTGTGGCTGCCAGCAGGGCTGCCCAGAGGCGTTCCATGAGGTCTGCGGGAATCGCGTTTTGCGCTTGTGTCGTGGAAGGCATGTGCAGGTGAGCGTAGGATTGACCCGATTTTCCCGATAACACAAGACACTGTTTGCTAAGACCTGCCCAGTCTAACACTGTTTCGCCAACTATGGTGGGACTCCGCGCGAGCTGTGCCCGTGTGGGCCTATTAGAGAGATGAGATGCATCGAATTGAATGCCACTATTCCATCGGAGCGGTCGAGCGTGACACTGGCATCGGTCACGATACTTTGAGGATATGGGAGCGCCGCTGCGGGTTTCCCAAGCCGCTACGCAATGAAAAAGGCGAGCGCAGCTACTCCGAAATTCAGTTGCGCCGTCTGCAGCGTATTCGACGGCTGCTGGACCAGGGCCTTCGCCCCGGCAAACTGGTACCCCTCAGCAAAGATGCGCTGGATGAACTGGAAACCAGGCTTGCGGCCCAACAGCCCGAGCAGATTGGGCAGGCCGTCAACGCTCTGTTGGACGCCGTTTGCTCGGGGGATGCCAGGCGGATCGAAGCACTGTGCCGCGAGCAGTATGACACGCTTGGTATGAAGGAATTCATACCGCAAACCCTGGTACCACTTTTGAGCCGGGTCGGTGAGTTGTGGTCCGTTGGTAAACTGCAGGTCTTTCAGGAACACTTTCTTTCGCAACAACTGAACCGCTTTCTCAACACGGAAATAACGAAATTGCAGCAATCTGCCGGAGAACCTCGTGTTTTGCTGGCGACTTTGCCTGGCGAACAGCACACGCTGGGACTGTTGATGGTGGCCGGACTCCTTACATCGCGGGGTGCTTCGGTGATCAACCTGGGTGCTGAGGTGCCCATGCAGCAGCTTGAGCAAGCCGTGGAACAGTTTCGGGCTGATACCGTCGGTATCACTTTCAGCGGTGCCTATCCCTACAAAAGCATCCGGTCGCATTTGTTCGAACTTCGGGAACTGTTACCCGCTGACGTCGAAATCTGGGTCGGTGGGGAAGGGCTGCGGCGGTTATGCAAGTTGCCCACCGGCGTTACCAAGTTCAAGTCAATTGATGAGGCCAGTTCCGCTTGAATACTGTTGCACATTATTTCGCGTGCCAATAAGCGGCTGGTTTGCTCTGCCGCGAATGAGACTCTCGCCAGCTATGGGCACTGGTTAGCCCAATCGTCGTAAATTTGTCCATGGTCTTCGTCAATAGGTATCGTGCGCCCGGTCATGGATGTGTACCCCCACGCCTGGACTTTCTTTATCCCCTCCATTAGCGTCATCACATTTACGGTGTTGAACCTGTTTATCGGCATTGTTGTCGATGCCATCGCGACGGTGAAGCAACAGAACGATACTACTCGCCATGATCAGCTATCCAGTAAGCAAGATATCGATCTGATCAGAAAGGATTTATCCGCGCTGAAAATCGAATGAGACGATCTGATGAATAAGTAGAGACGAATGG
>JBDNAP010000345.1:0-4735 GCA_039768325.1 Thiogranum sp. | reverse complement strand
TCTGCTCCATAGTCGGATTTATTGCCACTTTCATGGTCCTCGCCCCCAGCGTTGACTTATTTGATTCTTTCGGTTTTTTCTGACAGGTGGCGAACATTATCTGGCGCCTGTCAGGTTGAAAACAGCGATAATACTATCGGTTTAGGGATGCGCAAGTCCAGATCAAATGCCGGCCCGGGTCAATTATTGGCGGCTAAACGGGCCTGGAACGCGCCATCAATGTTAATGCGTGCCCGGATTTGCCAGGACGCATCGCCGGCCTGCAGGCGCAGGTACCAGTTGCCGGCTGGAAGCATCTCCAGATCAGTGGCGTAGTGTCCATCGGGCATGCGCTGCAGGGTCAGTTGCCGATCCAGCTCGGCACGCGTCGAATGAATAATACTCAGCGCCAGCGCTTGTTCGGTAACAGCTGGCTGACTGGTCAGGCTGAGGGTCAGTTGTTTTCCATCGCTGCGCAGCAGACCGGTCATACCCATCCTGGCAGCGTTTGCCAGACGTCGCTTTTCCTGGTTGATGGCCAGGCCTTCCTTGTAATAGTCATCCACCACCAGGGCGTTGGGGCTGTTTACGGCGAGCATAAGGGTGATGATGCCGCCGACGACGGCACTGGCCGGCAGTGAAATCAGGAACCAGGGCCAGGCCTGCCGGTACCAGGGTCGGACTTTTTCGGCGGCGTTCTGTTGCATGTTACCTGGCCATTGCAGGTCCAAGGAAACGCGCTGTCTCGATGCGCGTCAACTCGGCATTGTCCAGCGCGGTTATGGTGAACTCAAATTCACTGGCGGCACGTTTGAGCACAATCGGGTCGACGCGTATGGATGCGGGCAGGGTCAGTACCTCACCGGCTGGCACTTCGATAACAGAGTCTGTCAGTACGAGTTCCCCTTCCAGGCCCGAAATTTCAAGGCTGTAACGGTGCGCCTGTTCATCCATATTGACGATTTTGAGAGTGTAAACGTTTTCTACCAGGCCCCCGGCTGTTTCCCGGTACAGACTGTTGCGGTCTCGAATGATGTCGAGTTCCAGCGGCGTGCGCTGGTTGATTGCATAAATCAACCCGATGGTCAGCGCTGCCAGCAGTATGGTGTACATGATGGTTCTGGGCCGGGCGATAGCAGTGTGCACGCCGGCCATGGCGTGTTCAGTGGTATAGCGTACCAGGCCTTTCGGGTAACCCATCTTATCCATGACCCCGTCACAGACGTCGATACAGGCCGCGCAGCCGATGCACTGATACTGTAGACCGTCCCGAATATCGATACCGGTCGGACACACCTGTACGCACAGGGTGCAGGCCACGCAGTCACCCAGGCCTGTTTGCCTCGGGTCGCTACCTTTCTTCCGCGAACCGCGCGGCTCGCCGCGTTTCTCGTCATAGGCGATAATCAGCGTGTCATTGTCGAACATGGCGCTCTGGAAGCGTGCATAAGGGCACATGTAAATGCACACCTGTTCGCGCATCCAGCCGGCATTGCCATAGGTGGCAAACCCATAGAAGAAAATCCAGAAGGTTTCCCAGGGACCGAGATCCCAGCTCAGGAAAGAGGTCGCCAGTTCACGGATGGGTGTGAAATAGCCGACAAAGGTAAAGCCGGTAAACAGTGAAAAAGTGATCCAGATGAAGTGCTTGGTGGCCTTGACGCGGAATTTCGCCAGTGACATGTTCGCTTTGTCGCGCTTGATCTGCTGGTTGCGGGTGCCTTCCACCTTGCGTTCGATCCACAAAAATATCTCGGTCCAGACCGTCTGCGGACAGGCATAGCCGCACCACAACCGTCCGGCCAGCGCGGTGACATAGAACAGCGCCAGGGCGGAGATAATCAGCAGCCAGGCAAAATAGAAAAAGTCCTGTGGCCAGAATGTAATGCCGAAGATATAGAACTTACGCGCCGGCAGGTCCAGCAGTACGGCCTGGTGGCCGTCCCAGGGCAACCAGGCAACGCCGTAATACAGCCCCAGCAGGACGGTTACACCCAGCGCCCGAAGGTTGGCGAAGACCCCGTGGACTTCGCGCGGGTAGACCTTCTGGTGCCTGGCGTATACCTCCTCCTCGCTGGATCCCTGCTCCGCGGGCGGGGCAGCGGATTGTGCGGCTGATGCCTGGTCGCTGGACATGCGCTATCTGCTACTTGCTGGACAGGCTGTAGATATAGGTTGCCAGCACGTGAGCTTTGTCTTCACCCAGGAAGTCGCGGTGCGCCGGCATGCGCCCATTCCGACCGTCGTTGATGGATTGTCGGATGACCCCGGGGGAACCGCCATACAGCCAGATGTTGTCGGTCAGGTTCGGTGCGCCCAGCGCGGTGTTGCCGCTGCCATCCGCGCCATGGCAGGCAGCACAGTAGGTCGCATAGTGGGTCTGGCCGGCGGCAACTTTGCCGGCATCGGCATCGCGCCCGCCCAGACTGAGCACATAGGCGGTAACTTCATCCACACCCTGTTCTTGCAAGACCGGACCCCAGGCCGGCATGACACCGGTTCGGCCATCGAGAATACTCAGTTTGAGCGCCTCCGGTTCACCACCGTACAGCCAGTCACCGTCGCTCAGGTTGGGGAAGCCGGGTCCGCCACCCGCGTCTGAACCATGGCAGCTGGCGCAGTAGTTCACAAACAGCCGCTGGCCGATCTTGAGGGCATCCGCATCTGCGGCGAGCTGTGGAATGGGGGTGCCGGCGAATTTCGCAAACAGCGGACCATACTTCTTCTCGGCGGCTTCCATATCCCTGGCATATTCGCCCTGGTGCGTCCAGCCCAGATACCCGGCATAGGTGCCCAGGCCCGGGTAGAGAAACAGATAGACCGCACCGAATATCATGGTGATGTAAAACAACCACAGCCACCAGCGTGGCAGCGGGTTGTTGTATTCGGACAGCGTACCCTCATCCCAGCTGTGTCCGGTTACATCACCCTGCGCCGCTTCATCGGCTTTCGGCTTGCTGGTCCAGCGGATCAGCCACCAGCAGGCCAGTATATTGCCCACCGTAAGAACGATGATCCACAGGTTCCAGAAATTACTCGTAAAACTAAAATCATTGACCGTCATGTTGACCACCTTTGCTGTTTTGGTCGATGTCATCATCTGCGAACGGCAGGTTCGCAGCCTCGTCAAAGGCACGCTTGCGCTTTTTGCTCCAGGCCCAGATCCACACCCCGATAAAGGCGACCAGGGCCAGTGCGGTAAAGATGCCTCGCCATGTATTGATATCCACGCTGCTTATCACCGCGAAGAAATGACGGTGCCCAGGTTCTGCAGATAGGCTACCAGTGCGTCGAGTTCGGTTTTACCCTCGACGGCAGCGGTGGCGCCGGCAATGTCCGCATCCTCGTAGGGCACGCCAAGGGTGCGCATGACTTTCAGTTTCTTGGGCGTCAGCTTGCCGTCCAGCACATTATCTTCCAGCCACGGGAAGCTCGGCATATTGGATTCCGGCACCACATCGCGCGGATTGATCAGATGCACCCGATGCCAGTCGTCGCTGTAGCGACCGCCGACACGTGCCAGGTCCGGACCGGTGCGCTTGGAGCCCCACTGGAACGGGTGGTCGTAGACAAATTCCCCGGCCACCGAATAATGGCCGTAGCGCTCGGTTTCAGACCGGAACGGGCGGATCATCTGTGAATGACACAGGTAACAGCCTTCGCGGATGTAGACGTCACGTCCTTCAAGCTGCAGCGCGGTATAGGGTTTCAATCCCTCCACCGGTTCCGTCGTGCTCTTCAGGAAGAACAGTGGAACGATTTCAACCAGACCGCCGACGCTGATGACCAGCAGAACCAGCAGCACCATCAGACCGATATTTTTCTCGACTATTTCATGACCCATGACTGTACTCCTGCATCAGGCCGTTTGCGGAACCGGGGCATCGACGGGGCGTGCACCGGAGACGGTTTTAACAACGTTGTAGGCCATGACCAGCATGCCGCACAGGAACAGTGCGCCGCCCAGAAAGCGTACAAAGTAGAACGGATACATGGCTTCCAGCGATTCGACAAAGCTGTAGGTCAGGGTGCCGTCTTCGTTGACCGCCCGCCACATCAGGCCCTGCATGACGCCAGAGATCCACATGGCGACGATGTACAGCACTACGCCGATGGTGGACATCCAGAAGTGCCAGTCGATCAGTTTGACGGAATACATCTGTTCACGAGCGAACAGTTTCGGGATCAGGAAGTAGACCGCGCCGATGGATATCATCGCCACCCAGCCCAGTGCGCCCGAATGCACGTGACCGATAGTCCAGTCCGTGTAGTGCGACAGCGCATTGACAGTCTTGATGGACATCATCGGGCCTTCAAAGGTTGACATGCCGTAGAAGGACAGCGATACGATCAGGAATTTCAGGATCGGGTCGGTGCGCAGTTTGTGCCAGGCACCGGACAGGGTCATGATACCGTTGATCATGCCACCCCAGGACGGCGCCAGCAGAATCAGTGAAAACACCATACCCAGGGATTGTGCCCACACCGGCAACGCCGTGTAGTGCAGGTGGTGTGGGCCGGCCCACAAGGAGGTGGAAATCAGCGCCCAGAAATGCACGACCGACAGTCGGTAGGAGTACACCGGACGGCCCGCCTGCTTGGGCACGAAATAGTACATCATGCCCAGGAAGCCGGCGGTCAGGAAGAAGCCCACCGCGTTATGTCCGTACCACCACTGCACCATGGCATCGATGGCGCCTGGGTACACAGAGTAGGACTTTGTCAGCGATACCGGCAGTGCGGCGCTGTTGACCAG
>JBDNAP010000344.1:0-4220 GCA_039768325.1 Thiogranum sp. | reverse complement strand
GTTTGATATCGGCAAATTACAGTTACCGGACGGGCTGTTGACAAAGCCCGGCCGTTTGACGGACGAGGAATATCGCCTGATTCAGCGTCATGTCGAGTTTGGTGTGAAGATGGTTGGTGAGATGGAAGGTGTCAACAAGGATGTTCTGGCTATCGTCTTGCACCATCACGAACGCCACAATGGTAGCGGTTATCCACGCGGGATACCCGGTCATCAGATTCCTGTCAACGGCCGTATCGCCGCACTGGTCGATTGTTATGACGCGATCACCAGCGAACGAGCCTATTGCAGTGCGCTTTCCGCCTACGATGCCGTTCAGCTCATCTATGAATGGCGCGACAAGGATTTCCAGGTCGACATGGTCGAGCAGTTTATTCAGTGTATCGGTATTTATCCAACGGGTACCGTGGTGGAATTAAACACCGGTGAGGTGGGTATTGTTCTAGCGCAGAACCGCGTGCGGCGCCTGCGCCCAAAGGTGATGCTGGTGCTCGACAAGGATAAAGTGGCCTACGGGTTCAATCCTACTCTGGATCTGATTGAAGACCCGCTCGATGATGCCGGTAAGCTGATTGAAATCCGTCACCCACTGGCACCGGGCAGCTACGGGATCAACGCCAGCGACTTTTATCTGTAGCGCTGCGGACACCGATCCTTCCCGTGACTATGTCCGACAAACCTGCACAGAGTCCCGGCCGGCTCGATCTTTTCCAACAGCTGGATCAGTGTATATCGGCCTGCCGGGTCAATAGCAGCCAATCTGCACTACTAGTATTCAACCTGCAGAAATTCAGGGAAATCAATATACAGTTTGGTCATCAGATCGGTGACGCCGTGCTGGCGCAGGTGGCAGAGCGTATCGGCGACGTACTTCGTCCTTCTGACTGGCTGTTTCATATCGGTGGTGATGAATTTGCGGTCCTGTTGACGGACGTGAAAACGCCACAGCTTGTCGAGCTGGCAATCAGCAGGATTCTCCGTGCGATGAGTGAAGGCCACGAAATCGAGGGCAGGATACTGTCGGTGACGGCAGTGGCAGGTGCCGCATTGTTCCCCGACCATGCCGATGACCGGGATGGTTTGCTGAAGGCGGCCGATGCAGCATTGCATCATGCCAGAGGGCAGCAAACGGACTCTTTCATCTACGATGCATCGGTTCAAGTGAAGGATCAACGCTGGTCGGATCTCAGAAACAACTTGCGCCAGGCGCTGGATAATGCGGAATTAACGCTTTATTACCAGCCCCAGGTCGATCTGCAGCAGGGTACGTTGAGCGGCTGTGAAGCCCTGGCACGCTGGAATCATCCGGAACAGGGGTGGATAAGGCCTGACCATTTTATTGCGGTGGCCGAAAGCAGCGGCTTGATCGATACACTGACGTACTGGTCTATTAACGTTGCCTTGCGGGAGTGGTCCGAGTTCTGCCGTTCCGGGGTGCCGGGATCGATTGCAATAAATCTGTCGGCAAAGCTGCTGCAGTCGAGGGAGGTTGTTGGCCTGGTCAGTCGAGCCATGAATATCTGGGGCGCGCAACCCGCGTCTCTGGTGCTTGAAGTCACCGAAAGTGCCATGATGTCCGATCCAGACGCTGCATTGCATACGCTGACTGCCTTGAATGAAATGGGGATCACCTTGTCCATTGACGATTTCGGAACCGGCTATTCATCACTGGCCTATCTCAGGAACCTCCCCGTCGGGGAGCTTAAGATCGATAAGAGCTTTGTTCTGCACATGGCGGAGGATCAGCAGGATCGCAAGATTGTTCAGTCAATTATCAATCTCGCACATAACCTCGAAATGCGTGTTGTCGCCGAAGGTATCGAAAACCAGCAGACGCTGGATATGCTGATCAGCATGGGTTGTGACTATGGCCAGGGGTATTATATCGGGCGGCCCATGCCTATTGCTGAGATGCCGGCCTGGGTGGAAGCCGCTAACTGGCACAAATCCGGAGTCAATGATGCTTAACAGGCCCAAAGATGTCAGAAAACGCTGAGCGCGACACCCCCGCGTCTCCGGTCGCCGTAACATTCAAATCCACCCGGGCCTTTTGCAACCGCGTGAACACCGCCGAAAAACAGATTTCTGTCCGGCCAGCGCCGGGTCTGGTCAAACTCCTTTTCCAGTTGTCGGTATAAAGCATCTGCAAAACCACCCTCGATATTCAGCAGTTTGTTCTCAAAATGAATCCTGGGCCGGTCGATGGCCTGCTGGAGTGGAAGCTGCTCGTCCATAATGCGCAACAACACCTGCAGAATAGCGGAGCGAATACGGTTTGAACCACCCGAGCCCAGCGCGACAGATCGCCCGTCAGGCAGTTGCAGCATGCTCGGCGCCATCATCGAGGTCAGGCGCCGGTTTTCCTGCCAGGCATGGAAGCCGTGTGGATTGAGATCTTCCTCACCTAGCATGTTATTCAACATAATGCCGGTGTCGCCCAGCATGTGACCGCAACCCTCACCGTTGCTGGCGGTCAGTGAGGCAAGGTTGCCTTGCCGGTCGATAACGCTGATGTGGGTGGTGCCCCTGAAGGCCCGTGCGCGCCCCCTGACCTGATGCAGATACTGTTCAAGCAGGGCAGGATCCAGCAGGTGCTCGTCAAGGCCGTTACCGCGAATACCGTCCAGGCGTGCCTCGTTGGTACACTGCATCAGTTCGGCGAGTCGGCAGATACCCTCGACGCTGTCTATGGATAGACCCGCCGGGGCGTGGCGGTCGAGCAGCTTCAGCGCAAAGCCAATCAGCAAGCCGCCGGAGGAAGGCGGCGGGTTGGTGTGAAATCCGGCGTTCCGGTACTGAACGTGCAGGGGCAGGCGCCGCTTGACCTGGTATTGCTCAAGATCATCAGCTCTCAGATGTCCACCTTCACTGCGGCAGGCCGCGTCGATGGCGGTGGCGATGTCACCTTCATAAAACAGGCGTTCACCTTCCGCAGCCAGGGCGAGCAGCGTTTCCGCCAGTTCCGGCAGCTGAAGTATGTCGTCTTCGCCGACCAGTCTGTCCGGCCGCGAGCGGCTGGCAAAGTGTTGTGCCGCTCGCGGTGTGGCCAGGTAGATGGGGCGTATGACATCCAGGATGTAGGCCTGCAGCTGGTTGACCCGCAGCCCCTTACCGGCCAGTTCGATGGCCGGTTGCAGTAAAACCGGCATGGGCAAGCTGCCCAGATCCCGGTGGATGGCAAACATCCCGCGTACCGTGCCCGGTGTGGCAACCGCGCCGTATCCGATATGAAACTCCTGCAGTGTGGTTCCGAAGTCGGCATGGATGGGGTGGAAGTCGATCTCGGTGGCGGGCAGTTTATGTTTCGGCGTGTGGGCAAAAAAGTCATATACGCTGGCTTGCCCCGCCCCGGGGTGTGCCAGCAGGAAGCCGCCGCCACCGAGCGAAGTCAGCACCGGTTCAGCAACACAGGCGGTCCAGTGCGCTGCAATCACCGCGTCAAACGCGTTACCGCCTTCACGCAACGCGAAGGCGGCGGCTTCAGCCGTTGCCGTGTGCCCGGCGGCAACGGCGCCTTTTGGCTTTATTTTTGTCATGGGCTTCGATCACTATGCCGGACTCAATCAGTCGCCCGGTTCGCGGCACCGATCAGGCTTTGGCGGTTCTGATTACCGGCCGGTAAGCCAAACGGCAGTCAAGCGAGCGCCGGCCGGGTTTAATCGCTCTGTTACAGCTCTCCCGTCTCCTGAATGGAATGTAAGGATTGCCGCGGCTTGCCTGGCAAGATACGCTTTACAGGCCCGCTCTACAAATTTGACGGGAGCTGAACAGATACCCCCCGGCGGCCGGCACTTGACTTAAATCAAGGATACAAGCGGCACCGGCTTGATAATGCAACGACGTCGCGGGTACAGTGTCAGTTCAATGCTGCGGCCGCAACTTTCCGCTGGAACCCGCACCGTTTTCACAGATCGCCCAGCGCCTCAATACCAGTCCCGAGACGGTGTTGAAAACGTTGAGGGAATTGCAGAACAAGGGTGCGGTGAGCCGGGTAGGGCCGGTATTCCGGCCCAATACCGTGGGCGCCAGCACGCTGGCTGCCATGGCGGTTCCGGCCGATAAACTGGAGACGGTTGCCGCCATCATCAGCGAATTCCCGCAGATCAACCACAACTACAAGCGTGAGCACCGTTTCAATCTGTGGTTCGTGGTGACCGACGAAAACATCGCGGCGCTGACCGAAACACTCGGCACGATTCAGCTACGGACCGGCTATCAGG
>JBDNAP010000343.1:0-4519 GCA_039768325.1 Thiogranum sp. | reverse complement strand
GTCGATGTCTTCGGCATCGATCGCGATATTTTCCAGCTTGTCTTCAGTCGCGGTTCCGGCATTTCCAGGTGCCACGAAGACCTTGTCAACCCGCACTGACTGCGCCGTTTTCCAGGCCAATGCATGTTCGCGGCCGCCACCGCCGATGACCAGTACCTTCATCAGATCAATGCCTGAAGTGCCGCATACCGGTAAACACCATTGCCATGCCGTGCTCGTTGGCCGCGGCAATGGTGTCTTCATCCCGCATCGACCCCCCCGGCTGGATCACGGCGGTGATTCCGGCCCTGGCCGCCTGGTCAATGCCGTCGCGGAAGGGGAAGAAGGCATCCGACGCCATTACCGAACCTGAGACGTCCAGCCCGGCGTGCTCGGCCTTGATCGCGGCGATGCGCGCACTGTTCACGCGGCTCATCTGACCGGCGCCGATACCAATGGTCATGGCATCCCTGCCATAGACAATGGCGTTTGATTTCACAAACTTGCAGACACGCCAGCTAAACAGCAGGTCTTTCATTTCCGCGTCGTCAGGCGCGCGCCCGGTAACCACGCTGGTTTCCCTGAGCAGTTCGAGATCGGCATCCTGCACCAGCAGTCCACCGTTGACACGCTTGAAATCCAGCCGGCCGCGTGCCTCGTCCGACCAGGCACCGCAACTCAGTACCCGCACGTTTTTCTTTTCCGCCAGCAGCGGCAGCGCCCCGTCGTCAATCTCGGGCGCGATGATCACTTCGACAAACTGGCGCTCGATGATGGCGGCGGCGGTTTCCCTGTCCAGCGCCTGATTGAAGGCAATAATGCCGCCAAAGGCCGATTCGGGATCGGTCCGGTAGGCACGATCATAGGCGTCCAGCAGACTGCCGCCGCAGGCGACACCACAGGGGTTGGCGTGCTTGACAATCACACAGGCCGGCCCTGCGGCAAATTGCTTGACGCATTCCAGCGCAGCATCGGTATCGGCGACATTGTTGTAGGACAGTTCCTTGCCCTGCAACTGCCTGGCGGTTGCGATACAGGCTTCAGGGCCGCCACGTTCGCTGTAAAATGCAGCACCCTGATGGGGATTTTCCCCGTAACGCATGCTTTGCACCTTGCTGTACTGCAGACTGAGGGTTTGAGGAAATGCCGCCCTTTCACCGTCAGTGGTCAAGCTCCCCAGGTAATTGGCAATGGCGCCGTCATACCGGGCGGTATGCTCAAAGGTTTTAACCGCCAGCCTGAAGCGTGTCGCGGCGCTGACTTCGCCCTGCCCGGCAGCCATTTCTTCCAGCACCTGCGGGTAGTCTGCGCTGTCGACCAGCACCGCCACGGCTGCATGATTTTTGGCCGCCGCTCGAATCAGGGTCGGACCGCCGATGTCGATATTCTCGATGGCTGTCGCCAGATCGCAATCAGGGCTGGCAACAGTCTGTTCAAAGGGATAGAGATTGACCACCACCATATCGATGGGAGGAATATCGCGCTCCTGCATCACCGCATCATCGGTGCCACGACGCCCGAGGATGCCGCCATGAATTTTCGGGTGCAGGGTCTTTACCCGGCCGGCCATCATTTCCGGGAAGCCGGTGTGATCGGAGACTTCAGTTACCGCTATACCGTTGTCCGACAACAGTCTGGCGGTGCCGCCGGTGGACAGGATTTCAACCCCGGAAGCACTCAGCTGCCGTGCAAATTCCACCACGCCGGTCTTATCCGAGACGCTGATTAGCGCCCGTTGGATAGCACTCATGATAAATTCAGATCCTTGAGATTCAGCTGCGGAATATTCCATTAATGGCCACGGAAAAACGCGGCATAGGTTCAGCGCTCGACCTCGCGCACAGATTCAAAAACCTGCGCCGTACGGATCCCTGCGCTGTAACATTCTGTATTTCCGTGTCTTCCGTAACCATTAAACAATCAGTCAAAGCAGCCCGTACAGCTTGAGTTTTTTTCGCAGCGTACTGCGGTTGATCCCCAGCACTTCCGCCGCCCGGGTCTGGTTGCTGCGCGTGTGCTGCATGACACACTCCAGCATGGCCTGTTCAACCTGGCCGACCACCATGTCATAGACGCCATCCGCCTGGTGGCCGTCCATGTCCATGAAATACATCTCCAGCGCGGACTGGACGCAGGCGCGCAACGGCTGCTTGCGGCGTTCGCGGCTCGGCAGGTTGCGGATCATTGCCGCCGCTGCAGTTGGTTGAAGTAGCGCGCTCATGCCGCCATCTCCTGTGTCGCGGAGAGACTGTCGAAATACGCATGAGTCATTCGCAACTGCTCGTCTATCGTATCAACGCGATTGATGCGCTGGCGAAACACCGCACCCTTATGGCGCCCCTTGCTGTACCAGGCAATATGCTTGCGCGCTACGCGCACGCCGGTGTACTCCCCATAAAATGCATATAAGTTATTGAGATGTTCGATCATAGTTGTCCGTGTCTCCTCAATCCCAGGTTCTGGCAACAAGTCCCCCGTCGCCAAATAGTGTTCAATTTCTCGGAAGATCCAGGGACGTCCTTGTGCTGCACGACCGATCATTACTGCGTCGGCGCCGGTAAACTCCATTACCTTGTATGCGATTTCCGGACTGGTGATGTCGCCATTGGCGATCACCGGAAGGGAAATCTCCTGCTTGACGGTGCGGATGGTTTCATACTCCGCTCCACCTTTATAAGCACAGGCGCGGGTGCGCCCGTGAATGGCCAGCGCCTGGATCCCTGCCTGCTCGGCAATCTTTGCAATGCTAAGGGCATTACGGTGCTCGGGATCCCAACCGGTGCGGATTTTCAGGGTCACGGGAACTGCAACCGCCATGACCACCGCATCCAGTATCTGCTTGACCAGGTCTTCATTCTGTAACAACGCCGAACCCGCCATGACATTGCAGACTTTCCTGGCCGGGCAACCCATGTTGATATCGATGATCTGCGCACCACGCTCGACATTGAAACGTGCGGCTCGCGCCATCAACACGGGATCAGCACCGGCAATCTGCACTGTCCTGGGTTCGACCTCCCCCTCATGATCCATGCGTCGCAAGGTCTGTTGACTGCCCCACAAGGCAGAATTACAGGACACCATTTCCGACACGGCAAGACCAGCACCGAATTTTTTACATAGCTGTCGAAAAGGTCGATCGGTAACACCCGCCATGGGAGCCAGCACCAACTGGTTGCGTAACTTGTACGGACCAATCTGCATGCGATTCATCTAGCTCCCTGGCTGCGTTTTACGGGAAAAGGGCAGCCAATCATACGCGCAGTTCTGTATTGGGAAAAGCACTCGGCAAAACTTTTTTCTATTGGCCTGAAAATTGCCGGGAATGCTTATTTTATAGGGTCAAATAGCTGTCAGGCCAATTAACCAAAGGCGGACGATGTGTCAATGCAATCGTGGTCAGGCGACTGCCATTGCACTCTATTCGATACAAACCAGTCTGTTATAAAAAATCAAACTGAAAAGACACGGCACGATCACCAGGATCAACGACTTCCAGCATCAGCTGCGCCCGTTCGCCGGGTGCCATGCCGTCTGATATATCCTGCCGGCCGATCAAATACTCTGCCGGCGGGAAACGCCGCACGGCGACCGGCGTACCCGACACATCTGAAAATGAAATCTCGAACACCGGGTAGGTCTGCACAAAATCGGCACGATTCACGAAAGACGCATTGATCAACAGCGCGCCACTGGCATGCGGATGATCCCTGACTTCACGCTCGACCACTTCAATCCTGTTGATGTCATGCCGCAATGGCAGGTCACAGTTCAGCGGCTGGCAGAAGAATGCAAGCGCGGGCCGGAGCTGAGGCAGGCGCACCAGCTGGTAGCGCTGGACCCAGGCGATCTGCGCCAACAGCAGAACCGCCAGCAGCACAGACGCGGCGATGGCGCCCCAGGGGACATGCAAACCGGTATCGTGACTTTCTTCCGAATACAACAAGGCTGCCGACAATTCCATTGCTTCGCTGACCGCTTGCGGCCGCTGTGTCCGAAACCCGGCGGCTGTGGGACAGGCGTAGAAATCCATATCGGACCGCAACAGACCCTGCCGCTGCACCTCCCCGGCAAAGCCCTCCACCGCAACAGACTCCGCAGCCAGTCCATCAGTGGCTTTAATGGCGTCCGCTGCCGGCGGGGCCTCGGGAATTTCCGCATCTGCATCCGTTTCTCCACCGTACTCCCCGGCTTCCGCAACGACGCGCACACTTTCCGGCGATGCTGCGCCGTCGTCGGTGATTTGTGCCGAATCGGCGACAATCCCGTCGGGCTCCTGACCTCCCGCTGCCCCGGTATGCTCATGACCCGGCACCTGGCCCAATGCCCTGTTCACCAGATCATCGATTTCACGCGCCACACTGTCCTGCAGCGGATGCTGCTCGGCGTAATCAAGCGCCTGCTGTGGATCGTCAAACACGGCTGCGGTGGCGTTGAATGTGGTCTTGCAGGCGCCACAATGCAACTCACCGCCAGCGGCGCGCAGGTGAATCAACTCAATCTGATACAGTAATTTACATGAAGGACAGGCTACGTACAT
>JBDNAP010000342.1:0-18210 GCA_039768325.1 Thiogranum sp. | reverse complement strand
TGGTCGAAGCCGCGTCCGATCCACGTGGCGTTGGCTCGGCCCAGGTGCAGTAGCGGGCGACATTAATGCTGACAGCGCGGGCAGTAAAAAGTGGATCGTTGAGCGGTGCGCGTTTCGCGTATGGGTGTCGAACAGATCGGACAGGCTTTGCCCTGTTGGGCGTAGACGTTAAGAGATAGCTGAAAGTAACCGGGTTTGCCTTCTCCGCTGGTGAAATCCCTCAGTGTCGTACCGCCCTGTCGAATGGCTTCGTTCAGAACCCGTTTAAGCACGGCCACCAGTTTTTCATAACGCCGCAGACTGATACGACCTGCTGCTCGTGCAGGGTGAATGCCGGCCATAAACAACGCTTCGTTGGCGTAGATATTGCCCACACCGGCAACCGCGTGGCTATTCATTAACAGTGATTTAATGGCCAGTTTTCGCCCGCGTGAAAAGCGGTGGAGATAGTCGGCATTGAATGCGCCGCTCAATGGTTCGGGGCCCAGCCTGTTAAGCAAAGGGTGTGTCTCCGCTGGCTTGTCTGTCCACAGCCAGGCACCAAAACGTCTCGGGTCCCTGAACCGCAGGCAGGTGCCGTTTTCCAGTAACAGGTCGATATGGTCGTGCAGCCCGGGGGGGGCCTTGTCTTTGACAACGCACAGACTCCCGGACATGCCCAGATGTATGATGACTGTACCGGTGTCGGTGCTGATCAGCAGGTATTTACCGCGGCGTGATAGCTGTCTGATACGGGTGTGCTTTATTCGCCTGGCAAGATGCCTGGCAACCGGCCAGCGTAATCTGGGCTGGCGGACGATGAGCCGTTGGATCTTCTGACCGCAAATATGAGGCTCGATACCGCGGCGGGTGGTTTCGACTTCGGGAAGTTCCGGCATGTTAATGGGCCCGTGGCTTACTAATGAAAACGTAAGCTAGCTGTTACGAGTTCGCGGGACACGCTGTGCCCCAAGGCATCCTCTCCCCCAGGGGACCTTCTTTTGCTGCGCAATTCACCTTGTAAATACGTCCATGCCGCCGACGGTCCCGCGAACTCGTAATGGCTAACTTTCCGATGCCTTGCTGAGCGTATATGCTGATAACAAAGGTTTTTAGGGAATCAGGCTATTCCTGATTGCCGTATTCAGGTTCCGACAGGCTCAACAGACTACCACCGAGCTCGCCCATGCGGTACTGAATGCCCAGATCCGGGCGAACCAGGACCAGTTCCGGTTCGCGTGCGCCGATCACGAAATTAATGCTGTGCCCGGTGTCCGCCTCGACAAGCTCAACTCTTTCACCCTCCACTGTCGAATCAGCGGCCTGAATATTCAGGCCCGCGGCGAGCTGCCAGCGATCGACGAACTGTTGCAGGTGGTCTGCCGAGACTTCCTGTTGCGGATCCACTGTCCAGTCCTGATCTGTTTTGTTAATGGCAAACCCGGGCAGGGCTATGCGGGCGAGGCGAGTGTTGTCCGCAAAAAGCCGTCGACGCACAAACTGTGTATAGCTCGCCTCGATCAACTGCAGGTAGATGTCAGGGATGAGGTGGACCTGATCCGCAATACGCACATAGCGTAGCCCATGCAGTGGATCCAGATTGCCGAATTCAATCGCCGTATCGTTGAGTATGGCCGTGGCGTACGGAGGGTCGAGTTGCAGCTGACCGAGGTCCAGTTCAGCGGCGGGATAACTGCGTACTGCTTCCTGTTCAGCCAGTTTCCGCAGCGCATTCATCTGGTAGTCATCGGCGGGTAATTCGGGTGTATGCTTAATTACCCAGCCCTGCGTGGCTGTCTTTACCAGTACCAGATCATCCCGCACGGGCCGGTTGAGGTGAATGCGGTGCAACTGATCCATTTTCAGCTCTGTAATAGCCGGGGCTGCGGCTTGTTCATCGATGCCCGGTTCAAAATATGCGACCAGAACCAGAATGCCTATGGCAACAAGCAGCAGCAGGTTTATGATCCAGCGGGATTTCATAATCGTTTGCCCGGACCGGTGCACTAGCGGTTACGTCGTCGCCACCAGATGGCAGCACCAGCGCCTAACAGAAGCAGCGGTATGCCAAACAGAAAGCCGAAGCCGATGATGATCTGGGCTGTTTTGCCGAGTTCCAGATTGACATCGCTGGCGGTACGCGCGGTAACGGTAATGAACTGATCGTCGTGGTTCAGCCAGTTGAACAGATTCAGGCCGAGTTCAACATTACCGCCGTTGCCGAGATAGGCATTGGACAGAAAATCACTGTCGCCAATCACAATCACCCGCTGTTCAGTGCCGCTTTCTTCGTCACCGGCGTCTTTTTTATTTTTCACCCGGGAAAAGACAAAGCCGATATCCAGCGGCCCCATGCGCTCATCGCTGTCTTCATCGAATCGAATGGTGCCGCTTATCGGGCCGATTTCGGTCCAGGCACGGTCCAGTGTCGTCAGTAAGGGTTCGGCTTGCCATTCCTGTGGTGCGGAAACATCCAGGGCACTCGCCTGCGGGAACAGTGTCAGGCTGTTCATCTCACGGGTAACCGGGTGCATCGGATAAGCGGTTATCAGTGCAAACGCCGGATTGTCGATACCGAACAGCTGGGTTGTGGCATCCACAATAGTGCCTGGCAGAAACTCGATACCGAGTGCTTCGGCGACCGGATCCAGACCGGCGATACCACCGGGCTCTACCAGCCACAGCAGGTTGCCGCCGTCCTGCAGGTATCGATGGACCAGCTGGATTTCACCGGACAGCAGCACAATCCGCGGATCGGCGATGACCAGCAGGTTGGTGTCGGCGGGAACAGCAGGGGTCTCCGCCAGTTTCAGGGTATCAAGTTCGATGCCTTTCTGTTCCAGCGACTGGCCGAATTTACCCAGATCGTGATTGGCCTGGCCGAGCGGATCACGTTCACCGTGACCACTTAGGAAACTTACTTTGCGTTGCTTCTGGCGGGCTATGCGCAACAGGCTATTGGTCAGAGTCTGTTCAGACAGGGATTGCACCTTCTCGCTGCGACCCTGGTAAGCCAGCAGTAATTCGCCGTCCAGGGTGATTCCGAGTTCACGAACCCTGTCCGGTGCGGCATCCGGGTTCACGAAATTCAGCTCCACGTTCGGCTTGTAGCGCTGATAACGCCCGATCAGATCCCGTATATGTTCTCGAACCAGCGCGTTCTCGGTGGCGAATGCTGTGACATGGATGGGGTCAGGCATTTCATCGAGCAATTGGCGGCTATCGATTGACAAAGTATTGCGCCCACTGCTGGTCCAGTCGGCATCGAAACTGTAGCGGGTGCTTAACCAGGCCAGCAGGCCCATGAAGATCAGCAGACCTGCCAGGAAGATCAGATTCTGAAACTGCAACTGGCGTCTTGAGGAGCGGGTGACTTGCATGGTTTTAGCCGGTCAGCCTCTGTTGATCCAGTCGCCGGATGCCGAGCAGCAGAAAGGTGGTTATCAGTAACAGGTAGTAGGCGACATCTGCGGTGCTGAACAGCCCCTTGAGGAAAGACTCGAAATGCGTCTTCAGTGACAGGTAGGGAAGCAGGTCAGTCATGTCTTTCCCGCTGTCTCCACTCCAGTCGATAATCCATAGCATCATCAGGAGCCCAAGGGTGCTGATAGCGGCGACTACCGGTTGTTCGGTCAGCGATGACATGAATACACCGATGGCCGCAATGGCCGCCAACAGCAGCGCCAGGCCCAGCAGTCCCGCCGCCAGCTTGCCGGCGTCCAGGGTGGTTCCCGCATAGAGTGACAGTGGCATGGCTGCCAGCAGAGCCAGCAGTATCAGGAAGAACAAGGTAATGCCGAGAAATTTTCCGAGCACGATATCTGTCATCGAGACAGGTGCGGACAACAAAAGACTTAGTGTCCGATTGCGCCTTTCATCGCTGAACACTCGCATGGTGATCGCGGGTGCCACTAACAGCAACAGGAAGCCGGTCGTTTGCAGCAGTGGTGCAACGACAATGTCGGTGACCCCCGGTGCGCCCTCTATGCCGGCCAGGCGCGGCTGCAGCAGCATGAAAGTATCCAGCTGTGATAGAAAAAGATAGGCCAGGATCAGCTGCAGTACAGCCATAATGGCCCAGGCCAGGGGGGACAGAAAGAGGTTTTTCAGTTCGCGTACGGCGATGGTGAAAATCATCAGGCGGTTTCTCTGTGCGTTTCCGACGTGTCGCTGCAGGTCAGATCGACAAACACCTGCTCCAGTGTTTGCCGGTCGGGGGACAGTTCGATCAGTCCCCAGCCCTGCCTGGCAACGCACGCGGCAACGGCGTCCGCCGGGTTGCTATCCTCGTAATGCAGTCGCGCCCGGGTGCCACTGAGCTGTTCGACCTTGCTAATTCCGGACAGTTTTTCCAGTTCCAGGTCATGGAGTTGCTCACGCGTTTCCAGTAACAGCACATGACTGGTCAGGCGTTGTTCCAGTTCCAGCATGGATTCCGAGAAGACCAGCCGGCCCTGGTGGATGATCTGTACGCGTGAGCAGGTGGCCTGAACCTCCGGCAGGATGTGGGTTGACAGAATAATGCCATGGCTCTCGCCGAGTTCACGAATCAAGGCGCGAATGTCGCGGATCTGGTTGGGATCCAGTCCGACTGTGGGTTCATCCAGGATCACCACGGCTGGATTGTGCAGTATGGCCTGGGCAATGCCGACACGCTGCTGAAAACCTTTGGACAGGTTGCCAATCAGGCGCTTACTTACCTCGGTAAGTCCGCAGCGTTGCTTGGCGCGGGTGACAGCCTGGCTGCGCTGACCTTTGCTGACACGATGCAGTTTTGCGCAGTAATACAGATACTCATCCACCGTAAGGTCGCGGTAGACCGGGGGTTGTTCAGGTAGATAGCCGATTTCGGCCTTGGCGCGTTTGGGTGCATCGAGCAGATCAATGTCATTAATAAGGATGCGGCCGGCGCTGGGCGCCAGATTGCCCGAAATCATCTGCATGGTGGTGGACTTGCCGGCCCCATTGGGGCCCAGAAAACCCAGCACCTCACCCTGCGCCAGTTCAAAGTTGATGGCCTCCACCGCCAGGTGGTGCCCATAGTAACGGTAGAGCTGTTCGACACTAATCAGGATTTTTGCATCCATGTGTTTTATGATTTAATCATAGTCCTGCGTCAATATACTATTGTTGCGCGACTGGTGACACGTCCGTACCCGAATGATGTATAAGCATAACCGAAAGTACCGCGGATTAGGATAGCGCCCCTATGCCGGCTGGAAAACTCGCTACACCGCTGTGTGAACAGTTTGGATTCGATGCTGAATGGCGCGAGGCCCAGCTGACTCTGATCGGTCTGGACGGGACTATGCGCGAGCATGTGCACTTGTTGCAGAATAAGGTGCTGACGCGCGATGCGGCGTCCCGTATTGTCGACCAGTTTTTTGCCCAGCTGGCACTCAACCCGCAGGCGTCGAGCCTTCTCTCCAGTTTTGACCTCGGACACCTTAAAGAGAGGCAGGTCGAGTATTTCATGGAATTCGGTGTCCGCTTCGAGGGCGCAGACTATTTTGAAAGTCGCGCCCGCGTGGGTGTGGCGCACGCCCGCGTGGGTGTGCCGCTGAGCCTGTATCTTGAGTCCTTCGGCATGTTGCAGTGCCTGATTCTGGAAGAAGTATTCAGCCTCAGTGGGGAGCAGCAGCACTGGGAGGTATTGATGCGCCTGGTACTGAAGCTGACCACACTCGATATTGCGCTGGCAACCGAGGTGTATCACCGTTCGCAGATCCAGGATCTGGATCGCTCGTTAAAATACCTTGAATTGGAGCAGAAGAGCCTGCGTAAGCAGCTTGATCAGGATGCATTGACCGGTGTTTCCAGCCGCACCAGCCTGCTGCGCGAGTTGCAGGACTCGATCGAACGGTCGTCGAAGACCGGTCAGCCGCTGGTTGTGATCATGGCGGACCTGGACCATTTCAAGTCGATCAATGACAGGCACGGTCACCTGGTTGGCGACAGGGTGCTAAAGGAAGTGGCGGCGCGTATAAAAGCCGCCTTACGCGAGTTCGATCTGGTGGGGCGCTACGGTGGCGAGGAATTCGTCATTCTGCTGGAAGATACCTCAACGCATACCGCGCTGCAGATTGCCGAGCGTATCAGGCTGCGCATCGGGTCGGAGCCCATCCACATTGCCGCCCGAGAGTTGCAGCTCACCATCAGTCAGGGTCTCGCGCTGTGTGGCCAGGGCGATGACTGTCAGTCCATGCTGAGCCGCGCGGATCAGGCTATGTATAAAGCCAAACAGGCCGGGCGGAACTGTGTCATCGAACAGGATTAGCGGTCCTGCAGGGTGAAATTGCTGGGTGTTGATACCGGCGGTACGTTCACCGATTTTGTCTGGTTTGATGGTAAACAGCTCGGGATTCACAAGGTGCTGTCTACGCCACAGGCACCGGAACACGCTATTCTGCAGGGAATCCGCGAGCTGGGTCTGCAGGGGGAGAGCTTCTATCTGGTACACGGCTCCACCGTGGCCACCAACGCTGTGCTGGAAGGTAAAGGCGTCCGCACAGCCTATGTCACCAACTATGGCCTCGGCGATATTTTGACCCTTGGGCGCCAGGCGCGGCGTGAACTCTATAATCTGCAGCCACAGCCTGAATCACCCCCGGTAGCAGCTGAATTGTGCATTGAGACCGGTGGGCGTCTGGCGGCAGACGGGGCGGTCGTCGAACCACTGACCGAGCGTGAGCTTGAAACCCTGACAGCCCGTCTGTGCGAACTGGCGCCACAGTCAGTCGCCATCAATCTGCTGTTTTCGTTTATTGATGATCGCTTCGAAAGGCAGATCGAGCGGCATCTGCCGGACTCCCTGTTTGTTTCACGGTCATCAGATGTTCTGCCCGGGCAGGGTGAATATGAGCGTGGTATCGCCACCTGGCTCAACGCCTGGGTCGGGCCACGGGTGCAAGGCTATGTACAACGCCTTGAGCGGTCTGTGCACCCGGCGCCGGTTCATGTGATGCAAAGCTCCGCGTTTACCATACGCGCCGATCAGGCATCGAAACACGCGGTTCATCTGCTGTTGTCAGGTCCGGCGGGTGGACTGATGGGGGCGCGCCGGATTGGTGCTGAACTGGGCCGTCCACAACTTCTGACCTTTGACATGGGTGGGACATCCACCGATGTGGCATTAATCGACGGACAGGTGAATTTGACCTCTGAGGGCAGCATCGGACCTTATCCCGTCGCTGTTCCTATGGTCGATATGCATACCATTGGTGCCGGGGGGGGGTCCATTGCCCGCCTCGATGAAGGCGGCATGCTGGCGGTGGGACCGGAATCGGCCGGAGCCGATCCGGGGCCCGCCTGTTACGGACGAAGTGGCAGGCTGCCGACCGTGACAGACGCCAACCTGGTACTGGGCAGGCTACGACCTTCGGCGTTTCTTGGCGGTGGTATGCTGCTGGATATGGCCGCAGCTCAGCATGCAGTCGGCCAACTTGCCGGGCAAATGCAGCTTTCATTGCAGCAGGCCGCACAGGGCATCATTGAACTGGCCAACGAACACATGGCCCAGGCACTGAGGGTTATCTCTGTACAGCGTGGTATTGATCCCGCTGCATACACATTGACAGCATTCGGTGGTGCCGGTGGTCTGCACGTCTGTGCACTGGCCGATGCCCTCGCTATGAAACATGCGCTGGTCCCCATTCATGCCGGTGTATTGTCGGCGTTGGGCATGTTGGTGGCACCCAGAGGCCGGCAGCTGTCGCATACGCTGCGTGGCCTGATAAAGGACCAGCATGAAAAGCAGCTCGCAGGGCGCTTTCAGGCGCTGGTGCTGCGGGGGCAGTCCGAACTGCTTGACGAAGGTATCGAGGAAGATGCCATTAAAACAGAGTTCAGCGTGGATCTGCGTTATTTTGGACAAAGCTATACACTGACTATTCCGTTTCATGATCTGAAGCAGGCGGCCGCTGATTTTAACCGCTTGCATCAGCAGCGTTTCGGACATCGGCTGGATAGCGACGTGGAACTGGTAAATCTGCGTGTGGCCTTATCGGCCAGCGGCAGCGATCTTTCCCTGCAGGACTGTGAACGTCAGGCAGTGTCCGGCGAACCGATCGAGCAGGCTGTGGTGGCGGATTCCGAGCGACCCGTGCCGGTCTGGCAGCGTGAAGATCTGGAGTGCGAAGCCATCTACCCGGGACCTTTGCTGATTATTGATACCGTAGCGACATCCTATGTGGCCATGGGCTGGACAGCGTCCCGCCATCGTTCCGGTTGTCTTATTCTCGATCGATCTTGATGCGTCGAAAGCCTTGAATGCCCTGCCCTAGCTGTATTCCAGTTTGAGACCCGCAGATTTCAGGTGTTTTTTCTCGATATCGAGATCAGCCAGAGTCAGTGGGTGTTGTTTCAGCCAGTCGCTGGGAAAGTCCAGGCGAATTGAATTATTGTCGGCCGATACCCGTATGGCGGGTCCGGTATTCCGCGAGCGACTACGGTGTAACAGAACCGATAATCTCAGCACTGTACTCAGCTGGATGGCATTTTCTCGCATACCGCTGGGTAGTACTTCCACTATAGATTTCCGGAACTTGCGCCGGTGGCATCGTATCAGTACGGACAGAAATCTCTGATCACCCAAGGAAAAACCGGGCAGGTCCGAGTACTCGACCAGGTAAGCGCCGTGTTTATGATACTGGCTATGTGCGATGACCAGACCGATTTCGTGAAGCAGCGCGGCCCAGTGCAGCCAGCGTTCGCTCTCCTGCTGGTTCAACTGCCATGAATCGATAAGTTGCCTGACCAGTGCCAGCGCCGTTTCTTCAACCTGTTGAGCCTGTTCCAGGTCAACGTGATAGCGTTGGGCAAGGGACTGGATGGTTGACTCACGGATATCCTGGTCTTGAATACGGCCAAGCAGGTCGTACAACAGGCCTTCCCGCAACGCGCCGGAAGAGTGACGCATACGCTCGATTTTCAGTGCATGAAAGACGGCGCTGAGAATAGCTACACCACCGGCAAATACCGGTTTACGGTCATCGTTGACGGCGGAAAGCTCAATCCTGTCTGCGTGTCCAAACTCGATCAGCGCACTGCGCAGGCGTTTCAGGGATTCAGTGGTGATGCCATTGTCGCTCCAGCCTGCCTCCATCACCGCGTCCCGTACACTGCGAATCGTGCCCGACGAGCCTGCAGCCATCGACCAGCCGAGCCGGCGAAAGCCCTGCTTGCTCGCCTGCAGTTCCAGGCGCGCCGCCAGAATGGCTTTTCTCATGGCTGTCTTGCTTATAGTGCCGTCGTCAAAAAAACGCTGAGTCATGTTGACGCAACCCATGTATAGACTCTCCAGGTGGATGGCTTCAAAACCTTCACCGATAATAAGCTCGGTGCTGCCGCCGCCGATATCGACCACCAGGCGCCGGCCGCCCGGTTCCGCCAGACTGTGGGCGACGCCCAGGTGGACTAGTCGCGCCTCCTCTATACCGGAGATCACTTCGATGTCGTGACCAAGTGCACCCTGGGCCTGGTCCAGAAAACAATCCGTGGCCTGGGCAAGGCGCAGGGTGTTGGTGCCGACAGCGCGCACACTGTCCGGATGCAGACCGCTTACCCGCTGACCAAAGCGCTTCAGGCAGTCGAGCGCGCGCTGTGCAACCTCGGGTTTCAGTCGGTGGCCATCCGTGAGTCCGGCAGCCAGGCGTACCGGCTCGCGCAACCGGTCGATGAGTTGCAGCTGACCATTCTTCAGCCTGCCAACAATCATGTGAAAGCTGTTTGAGCCCAGGTCGATGGCTGCCAGGGAACGCGCGTCGTTTGAATTGTTCAAAGGCTGTAGAGTGTGAAAGAAATTGACGGCATTGTTTCTCAGGGATGCTGTTTACGCAACAAAAAAAACCGCAGCGGTTATCGGCACTGCGGCAAGGGAAGGCAATACGCCAAGGAGTCAAAGCAAGCAGGCCGGGCAGTTAGCCTCTTTACTCCTGACACATCACTGATCCAACCGCTAAGCAGCCTACACCCGGTACCAGGCCGTTTCTCTGATCAACGTCGAGAAAATGCCTGGATATTTATATAAATTACATTATTCAATTAGTTGCTGGCAGGTGTCTTCTGCCCAGTGAAGGGCTGACAGATAACAATCGCGTATCCGGGACATGCTAAGGGTGTTGCTTTTGACCTGGTCCCATTCACCGCGCTCGTAGGCCAGGACGCAACTCAATATTTCACCATGGATACCCTGACGGTATAGCAGGGCCTTGGAAATATGGTCGGCCAGTGGAAGCTGGGTCAGTATTTCTTCCATGGTGTTATCCATCAGTGCGTCGAGTGCCGAGAACAGGCCCACCGTGAAAAAAGCATCAGGACGATCATATTTCCGTGCCTTGGCCAGCAGTTCAGCCATTTTGCCGCGCACCATGGCGGTGACCACCAGTTCCGTTGGTTTATTGTCCACTTGTGACATGGCGAGTAGCATCGTCCATGAGTTTATGGTCTGCAGCCCGAGGATGACAACGGCCTGCTGTACCGATTCGATTTTACGTGGCAGCGAGAATGCCGCAGAGTTTACGTAACGCAGAATCCGGTAACTGAAAGCAACATCCTGGGCAATCAGGTCCTCGAGTTGACCAGGCGTAATATCCGGATCCTGCAGGCGGCGGAGTAAATTCAGGATGGCAATCCGGTTATTCGGTAGACGCCGACCGCGTATGACCTTGGGTTGGGCGAAAAAATAACCCTGGAAATAATCAAATCCAAGATCCAAGCAGTAATCGAAATCCTGCTGGGTTTCGACTTTTTCAGCAACCAGTTTGACAGGGTGTTTGCGCAAGGCCAGAACATGATCGCGAATTGCATCCTTGTCCAGCGCCATGATGTCAATTTTGATGAGATTCGCGAGTTTAACCAGCGGCTTCAGCGATTCGTGGTAGATGAAATCATCCAGCGCGATGGTATAGCCCTGTTCGGAAAGATGTTTGACGCCTTGAATCACCTCGTCATCGGCTTCGATATCTTCCAGCAGTTCCAGAACCACGCGGTCTTTGGGCAGCGAAATCGTCGTATGGTTGACAAAAAATGAACGGGTCAGATTAATGAACGCCCGCCGCTTATTGACGATATTGTCCAGACCGATTTCCAGAAAGGTGTTGACAATAACATCCGAAGTCGCTTTGTCACCATCGGTAATATCCGCGCTGTCAGACTGTTGTGAGCGAAACAGCAGTTCATAAGCATAGACCTCCAGTTTACGGTCATAGATGGCTTGTCGGCCGATGAAGATATCGCTCATGAGAGGTGCACGGGTCGTCTGTGGTTTCCGTTAAAGTCTATCAGGTTCCGATGGTTATGCTGCCTGCTGTGCGGATTTAGGCCGATTCACAGTATTATCGTCAACAGCAGGTTTTTCTTGGGGAATAAAAAACAAAAGCCCGGTAACTTGACCGGGCTTTGCAGGTGTGGGGGCTGGTTTATGCTCGCGGTTATTTTATCTTGGCTTCCTTGTACATCACGTGCTTACGGACTACCGGATCGTATTTCTTCATTTCCAGTTTGTCCGGTGTAGTGCGCTTGTTCTTGGTCGTTGTATAGAAGTGCCCCGTGCCGGCGCTGGAAACCAGTTTGATCTTGTCGCGCATGGTTGATCTCCTTAGACTTTTTCGCCACGGGCACGCATGCCGGCGAGAACAGTATCGATGCCCTGCTTGTCGATAATTCGCATCCCCTTGGATGACACGCGAAGCTTCACCCAGCGCTTTTCACTCTCTACCCAGAAACGGTGTGAATGCAGGTTCGGCAGGAACCGGCGGCGGGTTTTGTTATGCGCGTGGGAAACATTGTTGCCCGAAACGGGACGTTTCCCGGTAACCTGACACACTTTGGACATTGCTCAATTCCTCAAATTCTTGCGCGGTCTGCCAGAGGCGGACAACGAGAACCGCGTTTTATACCAGAGGGACCCCCTGCCGACAAGTGGCTGGCGCCCCCTGTTTGTCTCAAGCGCCCGTCGTTTACCACTGTTTTACAGGTATAGTATTTTGTAAACAATAAGTTAAATTAACCCTCGTTCAGCGAGCGAGGTTGCAAGCCGGTCACCGATGACGACGTGATCGAGCACCCTTATATCAATTAGCGCCAGCGCATCTTTCAGCCGGGTGGTGATGCGCCGGTCAGCCTCGCTGGGTTCGGCAACGCCCGAGGGGTGGTTATGGGCGAGGATGACGGCGGCTGCATTGTGTTGCAGAGCGCGCCTCACCACTTCGCGCGGATGTACGCTGGCGCCATCAATGGTGCCCCGGAACAGTTCTTCATAGCTGATCACGCGGTGGCGACTATCCAGGAACAGGCAGGCGAAGACCTCATACGGATAGTCGCGTAGCCGGGCTGTCAGGTAGCGCCGGGTTTCAGCCGGGTTTTTCAGCGCGTCGCGGTGCATCAGGTTTTCAGCCAGGTGACGCCGGGCCAGTTCAAGCACGGCCTGTAACTGGGCATATTTGGCGTCTCCCAGTCCCCTGGTGGTGCAAAAACGCTTTCGATCGGCTTGTAGCAGTTTGCGCAGGCCGCCATATTCCTGCACCAGTCGGCGGGCCAGTTCGACCGCATCGCAACCGGCGATGCCGGTACGCAGAAAGATTGCCAGTAATTCGGCGTCGGAAAGCGACTGTGGTCCAAGAGACAGCAGCTTTTCACGAGGGCGTTCTGCCTCTGGCCAGTCGCTGATCGCCATGGCTAACCTCCTTGTTCGGTGTTTTCTCTGTCCGGCTGAGCGAGAGATCAATCCATTGATCCGGCCGGGGAAACTGCATCATGTAACGCCGCTGTAGATATGTAAAGCAGGGCTGGTGTTCCTTCAAGGCCGGGCCGGTTCTGGTACACTTCCCGGCAATGAGCAACCTTTCTCAAAAGCGGATTGTACTCGGTGTCAGTGGTGGGATTGCCGCCTATAAAAGTGCCGAGCTGGTTCGCCGCCTGCGCCTTGAGGGCGCCCTGGTACGCGTGATGATGACGGCGGCGGCATCAGAGTTCATCACTGCCCGGACTTTTCAGGCGCTGACCGGGGAGCGGGTGTTCTGCGGCTGGTCTGACGACAGGACCGGTATGGATCACATTGAACTGGCACGCTGGGCTGACCGTATTCTGATTGCGCCGGCGACCGCGGATAGCCTCGCGCGCCTGGCACACGGGCGGGCAGACGATCTGCTGGCGGCGGTCTGTCTGGCCAGTGAGGTGCCGCTGATGGTGGCGCCGGCCATGAACCAGGCAATGTGGCAGCACGCGGCGACACGGGATAACGTGGCGCTGCTGTGCCGGCGTGGTGTGCAGGTCTGCGGCCCGGCTGACGGTGAGCAGGCCTGTGGCGAGGTAGGGCCTGGGCGCATGCTGGAACCACAGGTCCTGGTGCAGTCCCTGTCAGATGCCTTTTCCAATGCGCTGCTGGCTGGTTTGAAAGTCCTGGTAACTGCCGGACCGACTCGCGAAGCCCTTGATCCAGTACGTTTTTTCAGTAATCGTAGTAGTGGGAAAATGGGTTATGCCATTGCCCGGGCGGCACAGGAAGCCGGCGCCAGCGTGGTACTTGTCAGTGGCCCCGTGTCGCTTGACGCACCGCCCGGGGTACAGCGTGTTATGGTCGAGTCGGGCCGGGAAATGCTTGCCGCTGTCCTGGAGAGGATAACCGGATGTGATTTGTTCATAGCGACCGCGGCAGTTGCAGATTACCGGCCGGCCAAGCCGGCGCCGCAAAAGATTAAAAAGCAGGCGGTTGGCAGCTCACTGCAACTGGAGCCGGTAGCGGATATCCTGGCGACGGTAGCGGCGCTCGATCCCAAGCCGTTCTGCGTTGGTTTTGCTGCGGAAACCGGCCAACTGGAACAACACGCGCAGAAAAAGCGCCTGCACAAGGGGGTTGAATTGATCGCCGCCAACCGCGTCGGTAACGGGCTCGGGTTTGATAGCGATGATAATGAATTGCTGCTCGTCTGGGAGGGTGGCACGTGCTGCTTGCCAAAAGAGTCCAAGACCCGTCTGGCGCATCGCTTGATTGAAAAAATCGCCAACCTGTATCCACAACTGTCCAACAAGCAGATATCTTCGGAGTACCATGCAAAGCATTCAGCTTAAGATTCTCGATTCCCGGATTGGCGGGGAATATCCCTTACCGGATTATGCGACGGACGGTTCGGCGGGCATGGATTTGCGCGCCTGCCTGGATCAGACTCTGACTCTGGAACCGGGTCAGACCGAGTTGTTGCCGACCGGGATCGCCATTCATATTTCCGACCCGGGCCTGGCCGCGGTTCTGTTGCCGCGATCCGGACTGGGCCACAAGCACGGTATTGTGCTGGGCAACCTGGTCGGGTTGATTGACTCCGATTATCAGGGGCAACTTTACGTGTCGTGCTGGAATCGCGGCAGCGAACCATTTAGCGTGGAGCCCGGAGAAAGAATTGCACAGATGATTTTTGTGCCGGTGGTACGCGCGGGGTTTGAAGTTGTTGAAGATTTTGCCGATAGTAACCGAGGGGCGGGTGGATTCGGTCATACCGGACGAACCTAGGCTCTGACGGAGTTAGTTACTATATCGGAGTTAGTTGCTAAATGAGTACATTGGATAGCCGGCTTACCTTAACGGGACACGCGGTGAACACCTCCCTGTACGCTCGACGGCAGCATCATTGCCGCCGCCAGTCCCGTCAAAGTATGCCGGCTATCCAATGTTCGGCTTGGTGATTAGTACTGCTCAGGGATTGTGATGAAATTAGCTTTCCGGTCTGGCAAAGAGAAACAGGCTGAAACCAAATCTGCCAGAGGATCTACTGCTACTGCCGCTGTCAGCGGATTGAGCCTGCACAGGCAGAAGATCCTGCTGCTAGTGGCAGGCGTGATGTTAATCGCGCTCCCGCCTGCCCTTGTGTATCTGCAAACGGTGCCGCAACTCGAGGCGGCCACCCGCAAGCAGTCAGATCTGACGGCTGAGCTGTATGCCAGTGCTTATCGCCAGTGGGTGGATTCCCAGGCAGCAACCGCTGATCGGGTCAGCAAAGACCCGCAGCTGGCACGCCTTATGGTGGAGGGCACGGAGTCGGAGATTGCTGATAAAGCAGAGTCACTGATGGATCTGTTTCCATCGGCTCTTCGGGTGCGACTGTTGCCACCCGGCATCGAGAAAGAGGACCTGGAAGCCAGCCCCCCAATCAGCTATGCAGCTTTGGACATGCTTAGAGATTCCGAAACCAAGGACATTCCGCCACCGCTGGAAGTGCATATGTCGGGGACACCGCAACAACATATCAATCTGGTGCGGCCGATTCCTGATCCATCCGGACAGCGTGTTGCCGGCAGCTTAATGGTCAGCTTTTCGCTTCAGCAGCTACAGGAGCAGATGAAGCGTGGCCAGCCAGATGGCCATCTGGAAATTCAGCAAATTGCCGGGATCAACCCGCTGGTGTTGAGTAGCCACGGCGCTGCCCAATACAAGCAGGGGACTGCAGACAGTCAGGTTGCTGTCACCGGCAGTCGCTGGCGTGTGGCTTATTGGGTATCTGATCGGTGGCCGGCAAGCCGTGTATTGCTTGTTACAGCAGGCGCGACGGCAACAGCGACACTGTTGCTGATGGCGCTGGTCTGGCTAGTGTTCCGAAGACTGGATCTGGCCTTGCGTAGCGATCAGGCAACAGTGTTGGCGATCACGCAGGATATGCGCGACGGCCGGGTTCATTCGAAGTATTCGAATTCGCTGGTGGAGATGTATGACACCATTGAGTTGATGAAGCGCACAGCCAGTTCGGGTGTCCCACGACCGGTTTCCTCTACGGCTGATGCACCCGACGCGGCACAGAAAACAACGGATGCTGAGGATCGGGAAGTTGTCGATGAGGTCGAAGCCGATCTGCTGTTCGATGGGAAAGCACTGAATATCGCCAACGTTTCCGTCGAAGAGACTCAGGTGGATCCCGGTATTTTCCGTGCCTACGATATCCGCGGTATTGTCGGCGATACCCTGACAGCGGATATCGCCTTTGAAATTGGACGGGCCATTGGCAGTGAGGCCTACTATCGCGGTGAGCAGGCGGTGCTGGTGGGGCGTGACGGTCGTTTATCGAGTCCGGATCTGGCAGACGCCATTATTCGTGGTCTGAAAGCGACAGGGCGCGATGTAAGGGATCTTGGGCAGGTTCCCACTCCGGTGCTCTACTTTGCCACCGAGTCTCTGGATATCAACTCCGGTGTTATGGTAACCGGTAGCCACAACCCGTCTGAATATAACGGTTTCAAAATCGTATTGGGTGGTGAAACGCTGGCCGCTGAGGCCATAGACGGGCTACGCCAGCGTATCGAGTCGGGTGATATGCTGACCGGGGAAGGCAGTGTGGAAGAGATAGAGGTGTTACCTGATTATATCGAGCGTGTTAAGTCTGATGTACAGGTGGTGCGTCCCATCAATGTGGTCGTGGACTGTGGTAACGGCGTGGCCGGAGTGGCGGCGCCGACATTGCTGCGCGCGCTGGGTTGCGGTGTCCATGAGCTGTTCTGTGAAGTTGACGGAAACTTTCCGAACCACCATCCGGATCCCGGCAAAACGGAAAATCTCGCTGATTTGATCAAGGCGGTACAGGAGCAGGGTGCAGAACTCGGTATCGCATTTGACGGTGACGGGGACCGCCTTGTGATCGTAAGTTCGAAGGGCGAGATTATCTGGCCGGATCGCCTGCTGATGCTGCTTGCCATAGACGTCCTGTCGCGCAATCCCGGAGCACAGATTATCTATGATGTAAAATGTACGCGCCATGTTGCCAGCGTCGTTGCCGAGTATGGCGGCGAAGCGCTGATGTGGGCCAGCGGGCATTCCCTGGTCAAGGCCAAGATGAAGGAAACCGGTGCTTTATTGGCCGGTGAGATGAGCGGCCATATCTACTACAAGGAACGCTGGTTCGGTTTTGATGATGGCCTGTATTCCGCGGCCCGGTTGCTGGAGATACTCGCCAACGATGGGCGCAGCTCCAGCGACATTTTTTCGGCGCTGCCGGACAGTATGAATACGCCGGAACTGAATGTACCAATGGCCGAAGGACAGCCCCGCGTGTTTATGGAGAAACTTCTCAAAGGCGCCCATTTCGAACACGCCCGTGTGTCGACCGTCGACGGGTTGCGTGTTGAGTTTGATGATGGCTGGGGGCTGGTACGCGCCTCCAATACCATGCCCTGTCTGGTGCTGCGTTTCGAGGCTGACGATGAACTCGCCATGAGTCGTATTCAGGATGAATTTCACAACGCCATGTTGCAGGTAGATCCCAATCTTTCACTCCCGTTCTGATTATGAGTCTCAGTTCAGATAAAGCTACCGAAGTCGCCAGAGTTCTGGGTGAAGCGCTGCCGTATATACGACGTTTCCGCGGTAAGACTATCTTGGTTAAGTACGGCGGCAATGCCATGGTGGATGAACGGCTGAAAAGCGGTTTTGCGCGCGATATCGTATTGATGCGTCTGGTCGGTATCAACCCGGTGGTTGTGCACGGCGGCGGGCCGCAAATTGGTCATTTGCTGGAGAAAATTGGTAAGGAAAGCCGGTTTGTCGAAGGCATGCGTGTGACCGACAGTGAAACCATGGACGTGGTGGAAATGGTGCTGGGCGGCCTGGTGAACAAGGATATTGTCAATCTCATCAACCGCCATGGTGGCCGGGCGGTGGGGTTGACCGGCAAGGACGGGGAGCTGCTCCATGCGCGCAAACTGACGATCACCAGAAACTCGCCGGAACTGGAAGTGCCCGAGATTATTGATATTGGCCACGTGGGTGAGGTTGCCAGCGTTGACGCTTCGGTCGTGGACATGCTGGTTTCAGGCGATTTTATCCCCGTTATTGCACCGATAGGCGTCGGTGAGGACGGCCATTCCTATAACATTAACGCAGATCTGGTGGCGGGACGAATAGCGGAGGTTCTCGGTGCTGAAAAGCTTATCCTGCTGACCAACACGACGGGATTGCTGGATAAGCAGGGTGAGTTGCTGACCGGATTGACGGCCGCTGAGGTCGACAAACTGATTGCAGATGGCACTATTCACGGTGGTATGTTGCCGAAAATTCAGTGTGTTTTGTCGGCGGTTAAATCCGGTGTACGAAGTGCCCACATCATAGACGGGCGCGTCGAGCACGCGGTTCTGGTGGAGCTGTTTACCGATGAGGGTGTTGGTACCCTGATTCGCGGCTAGACATTTTCTCGTGCGCTTGCCCTTGTTCTTCACTCAAGTGGTAGCGACGGCTGCATCGCTTCGAGGGGCGGAAGA
>JBDNAP010000052.1:0-4896 GCA_039768325.1 Thiogranum sp. | reverse complement strand
GCGCTTGCTGGGTCTGGATGGGGATTATGTGCGGCGCGTGCTCGGCCAGCGCCAGGGCCGTGAGTTTGTGTATTTGCGCCGCCATATTTCACCGGACCGGGCGCAACAAGTGAGAGACCTGGAATGGCCGGGAGTTTACCTGCAGGACGAGTATCGTCGTTATTACCCGGCCGGCGAGGTGGCCGCACATCTGGTCGGTTTTACCAATATCGACGATGAGGGGCAGGAGGGCCTCGAGCTGGCCTTCGACGACTGGTTGAGCGGGGAGGTGGGTGCCAAGCGGGTGGTCAAGGATGGTCGTCGGCACATTATTGAAAATGTTGAGAATATACGTTTTGCGCATGCGGGCAAAGCACTGCGGCTGAGCATCGATCGCCGCATTCAGTATCTGGCGTACCGGGAATTGAAGGCGGCTGTGCAGCAGCATGGTGCGCAGTCCGGCTCAGTCGTGGTCCTGGATAACCAGACCGGAGAGGTCCTGGCGCAGGTGAATCAGCCGTCCTTCAATCCGAACAAGCGCAAACGCCTTAAAGCCGACAGGATGCGTAATCGTGCGGTAACGGATGTCTTCGAGCCGGGTTCGACCATGAAGCCGTTCGTTATCGCGGCGGCGCTGGAAAGCGGCAGTTATAGTGTCGGCACCAGAATCGACACCTCACCCGGCCTGTTTCAGGTGGGCGTACACACCATTCGCGATATGCACGACTACGGCAGGTTGGATTTGACCGGTGTGATTCGCAAGTCCAGCAATGTCGCGGCCAGCAAGATTGCGCTGGCGCTGGAGCCTGAAGATTTCTGGACGGGCTTGTCGGCAGCCGGCTTCGGTATTGCGACCTCCAGTGGTTTTCCCGGTGAGGCAGACGGGTACCTGGCGGATTTTCATCGTTGGCGGGATATTGAGCGCGCCACGCTGGCCTACGGTTACGGACTGTCGGTGACCAGTATGCAGTTGGCGCAGGCCTACAGCGTGTTTGCCAATGATGGCTACCGGGTACCCGTTACTTTATTGCAGCGTGAGCAGGCCGCAGAACCGCACAGGGTATATTCACCACGGGTTGCCCGCGCGGTGCGTAAGATGATGGAAGCGGTGGTCAAGAAAGACGGTACTGCACCGCTGGCGGCCGTGCAGGGCTACCGGGTCGCGGGTAAAACCGGCACTGTGCATAAGTCGGTTGCCGGTGGTTATGCTGACGATCGCTACCTGTCCGTGTTTGCCGGCATAGCGCCGGCCAGTCGTCCACGTCTGGTTGTCGTGGTGATGATCGATGAACCGAATAATGGTGAACACTTCGGTGGCAAGGTGGCGGGCCCGGTATTTTCCAAGGTCATGGCGGGCGCCCTGCGCCTGCTGAATGTGACACCGGACGATGCACCTTTGCTGCAGACCCGGGTACAGAATCCGGAGGGGCCGGTATGATGGCAGCCGAGTCGAACCTGCCTGCTGTATCACTGGCCTGTCTGCTGGAAGGCCTGGGTGTTGAAGAGCTTGTGGTGGATGTTCAGGTATCCGGCCTGGCGACCGACAGCCGCAGTGTGCGTCGCGGGGATCTGTTCCTGGCCTGTCAGGGCTTGCAGGTGCACGGCCTTGCTCATGTTGACCAGGCAATCACGCAAGGTGCGGTGGCTGTCGTCTGGGAGCCGGTGTCCGATGCGCAATTTACCGATATTGCCGGCTCACTGTCCGTGTCCGCGGTAGCTGTTGCCGGACTGTCCCAGAAGCTGAGTATTATCGCCGACCGCTTCTACGCGCATCCCAGTGAGGCCCTGCACGTCATCGGGGTGACCGGTACCGATGGTAAAACATCGGTGACTCATTTTATCGCCCAGGCCCTGTCCGTCGGCAAGCATTCCTGCGGGCTGCTGGGCACGCTGGGTTATGGTGTCTATGGCGCCTTACAGCCGCCGACCCATACCACGCCGGATGCCCTGCGGCTGCAGGCTGAATTTGCAGCCTTGCGCGACAGTGGTGTCGGGCAGGTGGCGATGGAGGTCTCCTCTCACGCGCTGCACCAGTATCGAGCCGATGCTGTCGCTTTCGATACTGCGGTACTGACTCACCTCAGTCGTGACCATCTCGATTATCACGGCAGCATTGAAGCCTATGCTGAAGCCAAGCGTCGCCTGTTTCAAAGTCCGCAATTGAGCTGTGTTGTGCTGAACCTCGGCGATGATTTCGGCCGTCGGCTGGCCGGTGAGCTGCAAGGCGGGCGGCGGGTCATCGCCTATCAGGGCCGGCCGGATGGCGCAGCGCGTAACTACGCAGACTGGCTCGAGCTGGCAGACGTGCAAGCGCTGGATAAGGGGCTCGTACTGCAACTGGAATCCAGCTGGGGTGCAGCATCATTTGAAGTACCCCTGCTGGGTGTGTTCAATGCGGAAAACCTGCTTGCGGCGCTGGGTGCCTTACTGGCAAGCGGATTGTCTTTGCAAACGGCCGTGCAGCGTTTGTCCCGGGTTAAAACGGTGCCGGGCCGCATGGAGCTATTCACACAGCAGGGTAGTGCACGGGTTGTGGTGGATTATGCCCATACGCCTCATGCGCTGGAAACAGTCTTGCAGGCGCTGCGCCCGCACTGCCGCGGTGAACTGGTATGCGTTTTTGGCGCCGGCGGTGACCGGGACCAGGGTAAGCGCCCGCTCATGGGGGCATTGGCGGAGCGCTATGCAGACCGTGTTGTTCTGACCAGTGATAATCCGCGCCATGAGGATCCCGACAGTATTATTGATCAGGTCGCCCGGGGTTTTGAGCAGCCGCAACGTGCGCTGCGCATCGTGGATCGTGCCGAGGCGATTGAAGCGGCTATTGGTGATGCAGCGACCGATGATCTGGTGTTGGTGGCGGGTAAGGGGCATGAAGATTACCAGCAGTGTGGTTCGCTGAAGCTGTCTTTCAGTGATCGCAGCTGGGTGCGGCAGGTGTTGCGCAGGCAGGCTGAATTGCGCAGCACGAGAGGACGCCCAGGAGGGCTTGCTGAATGATGGTCATGCCCTTGTCAGAAGCAGCACAGGTTCTGGATGCAAAGCAGAGGGGTGAGGACGTGACCTTTCGTGGCCTCAGCACCGATACCCGAACCCTGTCGGAAGGTAATCTGTTTGTAGCGCTCAAGGGGCCGAACTTCGATGGGCACGACCACCTTGAGCAGGCTCGCCAGCGCGGTGCAGTGGCGGCTGCCGTGAGCCGGCGGGCAAATGACCAGATACCAATGCTTGAAGTCAGGGATACGCGCATCGCCCTGGGCGAACTGGCGGCGCACTGGCGTTTGCAGTTTGCCATCCCCCTGATTGCGGTAACCGGCAGTAATGGCAAAACCTCGGTCAAGGAAATGCTGGCTTCGATTCTTCGTGGCTGCGGTGAAACACTGGTGACGCGGGGTAATCTGAATAACGATATCGGTGTTCCATTGACGCTTTCCAGGCTTGCCGCCGAGCACCAATATGCAGTCCTGGAATTAGGTGCAAATCATCCCGGTGAAATCGCCTACCTGACTGATGTTGCGCAGCCGAACGTAGGCGTGATCAATAATGCAGGTCCTGCACACCTGGAAGGTTTTGGTGATGTGTCGGGTGTCGCAGAAGGCAAGGGGGAGTTATTCGCAAGGCTGGCGCCGGATGCTGTATGCATTGTCAATGCTGATGACGCCTTTGCTGGTCTGTGGAAATCGATGGCCTCTCCAAGGCGTACTATCAGTTTCGGATTAAATTCAGCGGCAGATGTGTGTGCGAAATGGGCCGGTGATATCAACGGTAGTGATGTAGAGCTGATAACACCGGCGGGAACGACATCGCTGCGGCTGGCTTTGCCGGGACGGCACAATGTGATGAACGCGCTTGCAGCAACAGCTGCGTCTCTGGCGCTGGATATTACACTGGAAAAAATCGTCACCGGCTTGGCTGCTGTGCGGCCGGTAGGTGGCCGCTGGCAGGCCCAGCCCGGTATCAACGGTGTGCAACTGATTGACGATACCTATAACGCCAATCCCGCTTCGCTTCAGGTTGCGTTGGATCTCCTGTCAGATGCTGACGCCGAGACCTGGCTGGTGCTGGGTGACATGGGTGAGTTAGGTGAAGAGGGTGAACGCCTGCATCGCAAGGTCGGAGAGGAGGCCAGGCAGGCGCGCGTTCAGCACCTCTTTGCGTTGGGCGAGTTGGCGGAAAAGGCGGCAGAATCGTTTGGTGAGGGTGCGGAAACCTTTACAGACATGGATGAATTGAATGCACGCCTTGGAGAGTCAGTGCACTCAGGTGTCATTGTTCTGGTGAAAGGTTCGCGTGCCATGCGCATGGAGCGTGTGGTTGAGGCTTTACGTGCTGACGAGGGGCGTGTCTGATGGCCCGGCTGTGTGGCACCGAGTTTGTCAATATGAGCAGGATGGATCACTGATGCTGGTCTACCTCGCCGACTATCTGAGCCAGTTCCACAGTGGCTTTAATGTATTTCAGTACCTGACATTACGTACCATCCTTGGCGTACTGACCGCCCTTATGATTTCTTTCCTGGTTGGGCCATGGATGATACGGCACTTGAGTTTCCGCCAGATCGGCCAGCAGGTGCGGGATGACGGGCCGGAATCGCATTTTTCCAAAGCCGGTACTCCGACCATGGGTGGCGCATTGATTCTGGTGGCGATAGCGGTGGGTACCCTGTTGTGGGCGGATCTCGCCAACCGTTACGTATGGGTGGTGCTGCTTGTAACGATGGCTTTTGGCACCATCGGCTGGATCGACGATTACCGGAAACTGGTTTATGGTAATAGTAAGGGTCTGTCGGCACGTGCCAAATACAGCTGGCAGTCGCTGGCGGCTCTGGCGACCGGTCTGTTTCTGTTTTATAGCGCTCAGTCTCCCACTGATCTGGAACTGATTGTGCCTTTCTTCAAAGAAGTCGCGATCACGCTC
>JBDNAP010000051.1:0-5891 GCA_039768325.1 Thiogranum sp. | reverse complement strand
GCCACGGCACCCGCCACAACCAGCAAGCCACCGACAAACCAGCCGGCGACACGATCCGCGCTACGCGCGATACTGGGTTTTTCAGTCTGTGCCCGGTCGAGCAGACGAACGATGGCTGACAGGACGGTGTCTTCACCCACCCGCTCTATCCGTATCACCAGCGGGCTTTCATTGTTGACCGTTCCGCCAACCAGCTGATCACCCGCTTTACACAACTGCGGCAGACTTTCCCCCGTTAACAACGATTCATCAACCGAACTCACGCCATCAATAATGTGGCCATCCGCCGGAACACTTTCGCCGGGTCGCACCAGCACCCGGTCCCCCTTTGCCAGATCCGCCACCGGCACCCGTTCCTCGCCGGCATCGGTCAGGCGTGCAGCAGTGGCGGGCAGGAGCTTTACCAGTTCCTCTGCCGCCTGCCCGGCGCGATGCCTGGCACCCATTTCCAGAAAGCGGCCCGCCAGCAGAAAAAAGGTGAACATGGTCACAGAATCAAAGTAGATCTCACCACTGCCAGACAATGTGGCCCAGGCACTGGCCAGAAATGCGGCCCCGATCGCCAACGACACCGGCACATTCATACCCGGCTGTCGGCGCCTGAGCTCACGCCAGGCGCCGGAAAAAAACGATTCTGCCGAATACAGCACTACGGGCAAGGTGAGCAGCAGACTGACCCAGCGCAGAAAATTGCGCAGCCCTTCGCGCATGCCTTCGTACTCACCGGCGTAGAGCGCGACGGCCAGCATCATGACCTGCATCATGCCCAATCCAGCCACCGCCAGCCGGCGCAGGGCATTCTTCCTTTCCTGTCGGTAAAGCTCTTCCTGGCGACCGGGATCAAAAGGATGCGCGTGATAACCAATGGCGTTGATAGCCTCAAGAATTTCACTCAAGCTGATGCGCTGATTATCCCAGCGGAGCCGGGCGCGATGGCTCGAATAATTAATGGAAAAATCCACCACCCCGGGTAAGGCCTTGACGTGTCGCTCGTTCAGCCACACACAGGCAGCGCACACAATACCTTCCAGAATAAGAGATGCTTCGCGCTCTTCACCGACCTGCTGTACAAAACTCTTCTGCAGATCATCCCGGTCGTACAACTCAAGCTCATTGAGCTGTTCGGGAAACAGGTCCTGCGCCTGCGGGGATTTTTCGGTTCGATAACGGTAGAAATCTGTCAGTCCAGCATCGGTGATGGCGCTGGCAACTGCCTGGCAGCCCCGGCAACACATCGGCTGCCGCTGACCATCGATATCTACCGCGTAATTAGCACCGGACGGTACCGGCAGACCGCAGTGGAAACATTCCTTTTCGGTACCCGGATCAGTCAATTGGGAAACTCGGCTGTCAGCGTCACCAGTGGCGCTCGTGAGACCTCGGAGTCGGGTGGCTAAAACCGACCATGGAATTTAAATCCAATATATTCTAATATACCAATACACTTTGGGGAAGCTGACTGGCATTCATGCGAGACTGCCGTGTTCGTGAAGCCGGAGCAAGTCGCCGCCAATGCACCAACCGATAGTAAGGTACATGATTCTGCCGCAAACACCGCGCAGAAAACCGCGAGGCCCTGAATCTGACCAGACGCTCAAAATCCATAGTTGCTTCCGCGCACATCAACACCCTCGATCGACCCATGCCACGCCAGTATAGTGAACGTACACAAGCGTACCCGGACGGCCTGCTGCTTTCGGCCCGGGAGGCAGTATGCCAGTAGCAAAAACCAGCCTTCGAGACAGTCCTTTCGATTTGAACAATCAGCCCGCCTATGAGGCGTGGGAAATGCGCAAGCTGGAAGGATACCCGCAGCGCGCGGAGGACCTGATCGTCGAGATCGATGACCCCCGCGATCTGAGCCAGACGGAACGCGAAGCAATCCTGAAGCGTGTTGAAAAAACCAATATGGCTGTCTATCGGGGCAACACTGGCACGAACCCGGACAAACTGATACCGGCCACACTCGGCGCACAGCTCGGATTACGTCACCTGGATCGAAATATGGGCGCCGACGACGATGGCATTACCGCATTGCAAGTGGTGGACAGGCAGTGGCGGCGTCGTTATATCCCCTACACCAATCGCTCCATCCACTGGCACACCGACGGTTACTACAACGGATTCGATCAACAAATCCGCTCACTGCTATTACATTGCGTCCGACCTGCCGGAAAGGGTGGTGAAAATGCACTGCTCGATCATGAAATCGCCTACATCCGGCTGCGCGACATGAACCCGGCTTACATCAAGGCACTGATGGCCCCCAATGCTATGACCATCCCTGCCAACATCGAACAGGGAACAGAAGTGCGGCCGCCGCGCAGCGGACCGGTGTTTTCAGTCTGCCAAGACGGCCGATTACATATGCGCTATACGGCACGCACCCGCAGTATTGAGTGGAAAACCGATGCGGATACTCAGGCCGCAGTAAGTACACTGAAAGCCCTGCTTGCTTCACAGGATCCGTTCATCTGCCGGTTGGTCCTGCAATCGGGCTGGGGACTGATACACAATAGTCCATACCCGTGCAAGCTCTGCGTCAAACATAGCCAGACGACGGACCCTGCGCGCCCGGGTTGGAATGTATTTGCTAGTGTCTGAAATCAGACCGGTGCCAGCGGTGGTGTCCGATCCAGTACCTCGAAGGCATCGTGGCGCACGTGATTCAAAGTCATCTGCTCACGGACCATGTCCTCGCTGACGATACCTTCTTCGATACATTCCTTGAGCAGGCCAAAGAAAAGATGCTGCTGGTTTGGATCCGGATGCGGTTTGTAGTGACCGAGAAAAGCGTATTCGCCGAACACCTTCCGCCGCGCCTTCATCACCCAGGCAAGTGGTGGAAAATAGGGAAACTTTTCACGCGGCCGGTGATCGATCGGCAACCCTGTTTTCCAGGGCTGAGTCTTGCGCTTGGTGGTGTGTAGCATTCTGGTCTTGGGTGTGAACTTGTCGAAGTCATTCCATTCGCTCTCAAGCAAACCGATAGATTCGCGGGACTCTGTCTTCAGGCAGATCCAGTTCATGTAGTCCCGCCGGCCTTCGAACATTTCATTGAAGTTCTCCTCGACCTTCCAGTGCATCAGCTTTCCGTTATCCAGCAACATAACACTGCTGGCCAGGCAGCGGTCGAATCTCCCCTTTGTGCCGGTCCGCGCACGACACATGATGGCCTTGCCCCGCATATCGCGCGTTAACAGGTCCCACACATCCGACACAGCGAAGATATCCGGATCAATGACAACGGCGCGCCCTTCGTAGCCCATCAGTTCCGGTGGCATAAAGCGTAACGGTGTAAAGGACTGTAAATCATTATTGAGCCAGGGGCGTCGCATGCCGTCACGCAGGTAAAGCTGCCCCTCGCGTGCATTGAAAAATGCGTAATCCTTGAGCTGGATAAACTTGACGTCAAATCTGTTATTGTGATTCGAGTATCTGCGCAAGGCGTGCCCGGCAACATAAGCACCGACGATCTGCTTGTGGTTGGTGTGAATGAAAACGCAGTATTTCATCAATCAATCCCCTTTCCATTAATCGCTGCAGTATTCATGTGTGCGTGCAAAGCTGCCGTTCAACCAGCTGGCCGGTAGCCGACAATCTTAAATCAGCCAACGATTCGATTAGCCGGCATGAACGCCGGAACTTCTCCCAAATCACGGAATTTGCGATACACGTTGTTGAGATGTGTTCTCAGAGTCGCTTTCGAAATCGACAATTGCTTACAGATATCGGGGTTGGATACCCCCCTGATGGTCAGGGAGACCACTTCGGTCTCGCGCCGGGTCAGACCCTTGTCCCGGTAATAGGTGAGCGCCATTTCATATTTATCTTTGAGAGGTTGAAGAAAAGTAATAATATTTTTCGTGCTGCACAACAGGGTAATATCGAAAAAAGCGCCATGAATAAGACTGTTTTTGTACACGTGGCTGCCCCAGCCTTGCCACTGCCGCTTAGTCTCCTGAGCGTACAACTCCATGCACCCCGTCTCACACACTTCGCCTTGCCGCTCGCCGCATATCTTGCGGCAGCAATCATTTTGACTCAGAACCCGATAGCCCGTGTCCTTGACACAAGTGGCAATTTCACCCGCAGCCATTGATTGTTCCAGCAATTCATCCATAGCGTTAAAACCAGCCTTTACGCCGTCCTGTGGTTATATAAAAAACATAACAAATTCAAAAGGAATGGAAAATCGACACCAGGGGTGGATTTTAGGCGTGCTGCTAATACAGGTCCTTGACCTAGATCAGGTCCCGGTCGCGGATATAGCGTACACAGGCTGTAACCGTGTATATGTCAGGTAAATACCGCGCCGGAGTGAACACCGGCAGCGAGAGTCGAGCTTTTCTGTGTGTGCCCTGGATCAGCCAAAGCCCGCCATTAGATAGGGTACGTAATGATCCACCAGCAGAAAGGCGAACAGCGCCATCAGGTAGACAATGGAATAGCCAAAGGTTTTCATGGCCTGTTTACCGCCATTGACATCCCGCATCAACGCCCAGGCATGATAGAGAAAAACCGCCCCGAGACCCAGGGCGCCAGCAAGATACAACAGTCCACTCATACCGGTTGCAAACGGCATGACAGTCACGACAACCAGCAGAATCGTATAAAGCAGGACCTGCAGCCGGGTAAAATTCACTCCGTGGGTAACCGGCAGCATGGGAATATTAACCTTGGCGTATTCTTCACGACGGTGAATCGCCAGCGCCCAGAAATGCGGCGGTGTCCAGACAAAGATAATCAGAAACAGCAACAGTGCGCTAGGATCCACAGTGCCGGTAACAGCCGTCCAGCCCAGTACCGGCGGAGCGGCACCGGCGGCGCCGCCAATGACAATATTCTGCGGTGTGGCCCGCTTCAGATAGAGGGTGTAAACCACCGCATAACCAATCAATGATGCAAATGTCAGCACGGCAGTCAGCGGATTGACAAACTGGACCAGTATCCACATGGCCAGGCCACCCAGTGCCAGCGCAAAGGTAAGGCAATTACGCGCCGTGAGGTGCCCACTGGCGACCGGGCGGTTGCGGGTGCGCGCCATTTGCGCATCGGCGTATTGGTCCACAACATGATTAATGGCGGCAGCCGAGGCCGCGGCCATGCCGATACCCAGGTTGCCGAACACCAACGCCGACCAGGGCACCATGCCCGGCGTGGCCAGGAACATGCCGACCAGGGCTGTAAAGACTATCAGAGCAACAACCTTGAGCTTGCAGACTCCCAGATAATCCCGCCACTGGCCTGCAACATTGATCGTCATCGAATAACTCATGTTCCGCCTCAATCGTTAAGCCGCATCGCTTCGCCCGCCAGCGCGGCGAAAGCCGGCATATTTTACCCTAAACCGGAGTATTTTAAGAGTCTTTCCAGATCCTTGATCATGCCGCGAGGCTCATCTTCAGACTCATAACTCATCATCAGATGCCCCAATGGATCCACCAGATAGACCCGCCCGGCATCCATTGGCTGTTTTGCATCCAGCAGGAAGGTCTCCAGCAACGCCGGCGCACCCTGATCGCTCAATGGCACAATCACCTGGCCCGGGAAATGCTCCTGCAGGTCCGACCGCTGTTCAACGCTGATTCCCTCGTCTCTCCACAGCAGCAGGCGTTGCAGTCGATCGATATTCTTACCCTGTGCCAAGCGCACCTGGCGGATATTGTAGAGTTGTTCCACACAGGGACGATCGCAGACGCCCTGCGCAAGATATACGATGGTCCATTTACCACGAAAGAAGGTTTCGTCAAGCGCCTCACCAGACAGTGTCTGCAGCTGAAAAGACGGTAATGGACGCACCGGCGAAACCAGTTCACCGTGATTGGCCTTGCCCTTGGGCGCCCATTCCGGAAATATACTTAAAACAAGCCAGGCAATCGCCAGGGGTG
>JBDNAP010000341.1:0-2867 GCA_039768325.1 Thiogranum sp. | reverse complement strand
GCCAAATCCAGTGCGCGGCCCCTGTCAGGCAACAGATGCAGGTTTTCTTGCAGGACCCGTGATGCCTGGCGCTCGCCGGTGGCAACACGATAACGTTCATTCCATTTTGCCTTGATGCTCATGTAGCTCGTTTTAGCATCGATTCGCGGAGTCACGCCAGTTCTAACAGCAGTGTTATTCGCCAAGCGATAAAAGTTTTCCACAGATACTGTGGATAAGTGTGTGGATGAAATCGTGTATTGGGCTCTTGATGCCGACTAAACCGGGCTTTTTGTTAAATTGACTATTTTTTATACAGATTAGATACTATATATATTACATATAGTTATGTGCTTTATGTAGATTGAGTGTCAAGTGAATGTCGTTTCGTGCAGACATATGGGTTTAGCTTTATGAGCGTTGTGAATAACATCTTTTCAGTAGAAAGCCACACTATGAGAAGTCAACCCGGAAAACTACGCAAACCGATTCTTATTTCGTATTCCAATTCCACCAAAACCGGCCGTGGTTTCTTAATAATCCGTCGGCTCTTCACCACCGATAGTTTAATCTGTGCGGGCAGCGTTTGCGTAAAGCTTTTATGACGGGGTCATAACGTGCATCACGATAATAGAAGGCTTTCCAGCGATCCCGATGCAGACGCTGCAGATCTCCTCGACTCGGTCCATTAATACTAAGAAAACCATATTCTTCCAGAAAGGCTAACTTAGGATCGCATCTCCATTCGGAATCATATCCACGCCACTGGGCGTTGGCCGTTGCCGCAGGCAGGAAAACGGTGGCCGCCAATACGCAAGCCAACAATTTTCTCTTATTGACAGGTGGAAATAATCTGTACACAAAGAACCTCCCAGCTTTGCTTTAATTATGTGTGGTCACAGACTAATCGGTATCGCGATATCAGCATCTTAACATCTATTTCCCGTGCCTCAATGCAATGCCCCTGTGTTTGTCGTCAAGGGAGGGCAGGTAGTCAGCTGACTAGTTCCGGTTGGCAGCGGGGGGAGGTGGTCTCATCATAGAAACAGTAGTGGCTGCCTTTGTACGTCTTGGCCCGGTACATTGCTTTGTCAGCGGACTGGATCAGTGTCTGGCTGTCGGTGCCGTCAGCAGGGCCAATAGCTATGCCAATGCTGGTTTCAACCACGATTTTCTGCCCCTCAACGAGTACAGGTTGTGATATTTATTCTATGATTTTTTCCGCCACCCGCTCTAGCCCTGCTCGCGATTCGCACGACTCGGTCAGAATTACAAATTCATCGCCCCCGAAACGTGCCACGGTATCGCCATCTCTGAGCACGGATTGCATACGACCCGCAACCACCTGCAGCAGGGAATCACCGGCGGTGTGTCCGAGTGTATCGTTGACATCCTTAAATCCATCGAGGTCAAAAAACAGCAGCGCGACCTGGGTGTTGAGACGTGTCAGTACACTCAAGGCATGTTCCAGGCGTTCAGTGAGCAATAGCCGGTTCGGCAGGCTGGTCAGTGGATCATGGTAAGCGAGCAAATCTACGTTAGCCTGCTGCCGCTTGATTGGTGTTATATCCGAGAATATCGACACGAAATGGGTTAGCTTACCGGTATCGCTATCGTAAATAGGGCTGATGGTATGCCAGGAGGGGTAGGTTTCCCCATTTTTGCGGATGCTCCAGATATCCCCCTTCCAGTAGCCCTTATTCTCCAGCAGACGCCAGATATTTTCGTAAAAGGCTTCATTATGCCGGCTTGATATCAGGAAAAGCAGGCTTTTACCTTTAACCTCGTCCAGAGTATAGCCGGTGAGGGTAATGAAGGCCGGGTTGACGGATACTATGCGATGCTCCCTGTCGATAATGATTACACCCTGATCGGTGGACTCAAAGACCGCTGTTGTCAGATTCAGTAGCTCTTCGGTCTCACAGTGCTCTGCACTTTCTTCGGTAAGATGGGGCAGCTGCGCGCGCCGCAGCAGTGAATGCGCATACAGACCGAACAGGATGGGCATAACAAGAAAGCTGATCAGCATCCCCAGTTCCAGCGCTTTCAGACTGGACAATTCAGCGAGCCAGTCTCTATCAGGATACGAAACCACGTGTCTCAGGGCGTAAGCACTCATCATGCCGATGCCGAGAATAACAGCTATTGCTATAAGTCTATGGCGCTGTAACCAATCCATCTGAAGCCTCATTGAATTCCCGTACAGTGGGAAACTTCTGACTAACCGTCGATGCTGCTGTGAAACAATATTACGGATACTCTGTTCCTGCAATGGCCAAACGCATACATGTGGGTCAAATACTCAGAATGCGACAAAATCCAGAATCCATCGGCTGAAGAGTGCGTTATCGGGTCTTATGGCCAGTGATGCGAGGCCTGTATCTACCAGTTCATCCCCAAGAATTTGCCGGCGATGATTCATCAAGGCCCTGGAATAGGCTGGCAGCCACTCAGGGTGACCCTGAATGCTGAGGAAATGGTTTCCCCACTGCACCACGAAATAGGGGCAGAAGTCACTCGAAGCGATAAGCCGTGCGTCATTCGGGAGCCGGCTTATCTGGTCCTGGTGGCTGACAATAATGTTCAGCCTGTCAGCCGGTTCCTTCATCCAGTCGGGATGGGCAACGACGCGGTTCCGCGCAACACCAACAGCCCATCCTTTCGGGGACTTTTCAACCTGTCCATGACGCGCCATTGCGATGATCTGGTGACCGAAACAGATCCCGATGAGTTTCTTTTGCCGTTTATCCAGGAGTTGTACGAATCTGACCAATTTTTTTATCCATGGCACGTCCTGGTAGGCAGCGGCCTTGCTGCCCGTCGTTATATAGAAGTCATAACTGTCAAGGTCGTATGGATAGTCGCCCTGCTGTGAATCGAATACCTGG